>JAQBXG010000027.1 GCA_027625125.1 Pseudomonadota bacterium | reverse complement strand
GTGGCGGCGAGGCGGACTGGGCCGGCCTGGCGCGCTCCCGCAATACCCTCGTCGTCTACATGGGGGTCGGCAATGCCGGGACAATGGCCGCCGGCCTGATGGCCGGCGGCCTGTCCGCTGCCACCCCGGTTGCGGTGATCGAAAACGGCACTCTGCCGCAACAGCGGGTGCTTGGCGCGAGCCTAGGCGATCTGGCGGCGTTGATCGTGGCCGAAGACGTTCGGGCGCCGGCGCTGTTGGTGATCGGCGACGTCGCTGCCCGCGCCGCAACGGCGGCCCGCGCCGCGCCGGCCCGTCCGTCGGATCTGTCGCGGGCGGGCTAGGCCATGCCGCAAGTTCTCACCGCCTACGGGCTGCTGACCGGACAAGTGTTGTGGCTGACCGAAGACAGCGCCTGGTCGCCGCGCATCCGCGACGCACGGGTGTCGGATTCCGACGCCGACATGGCCGAAATGGAGGCAGCGGGCAAGGCGGCGCACGCGGCCCACGAGGTATTCGACATCTACCGGGTCGACATCGCCGCCGAGCCGGGGCCGCCGCGGCCGATCAAGATGCGCGAGCGCATTCGCGCCCTCGGGCCGACGATCCATCCGGGATTTGGTCCCCAGGCCGAAGAGCACGGGGCGGACTAGGGGATGTACCGCTACGACGAGTTCGACCATGCGGCGGTGAGCCAGCGGGTGAACCAGTTCCGTGGCCAGGTCGCGCGCCACTTGTCCGGCGAACTGAGCGACGACGAGTTTCGCCCGCTGCGCTTGATGAACGGGCTGTACTCACAGCTCCATGCGTACATGCTGCGGGTTGCGATTCCGTACGGCACCCTGTCGTCGCGGCAACTGCGCGCGCTCGCTGGGATTGCGCGCAAATACGACAAAGGCTACGCCCATTTCACCACCCGCCAGAACGTCCAGTTCAATTGGCCGACGCTCCAGGACACGCCGGACATTCTGGCCGACCTGGCGGATGTGGAAATGCACGCGATCCAGACCAGCGGCAACTGCATCCGCAACGTCACCGCCGATCAGTACGCCGGGGTGGCGGTGGACGAAGTCACCGATCCGCGCATCTATTCCGAGATTCTGCGCCAGTGGTCGACCTTCCATCCCGAATTTTCGTATTTGCCACGAAAGTTCAAAATCGCCGTCACCGCGTCGCGGGGCCGCGATCGCACGGCAGTTCGATTCCATGACATCGGCATCCGCGTGCACCGCAACAACGCAGGTGAAATCGGCTTCGAGATCATGGCCGGCGGCGGCCTCGGACGAACCCCGGTCGTCGCCGCTACCCTGAACGAATTCGTGCCGGAGGCGGATCTGCTTTCGTATTGCGAGGCGATCGTCCGCGTCTACAACATGATCGGCCGCCGCGACAATCTGTACAAATCCAGGATCAAGATTCTGGTATCCGCCCTGGGCGCGGCCGAGTTCACGCGCCTGGTCGAGGAAGAGTGGGCCGCAATCCGCAATACCTCGCTCCGGCTTCCGTCCGACGACGTCGAACGGATTCGCGCGTATTTCGCCCCGCCCCATTACGAGACGCTGGCCAATCCGCCGCCGGAGCTGGCGGCCCAACTGGAAGACGACCGCGACTTCGCCGCCTGGCATCGGCAGAACGTCGCCCGCCATCGGCAACCCGGCTACGCCATCGCCAACCTCTCGCTGAAGCCGGTCGGCGGGGTGCCCGGCGATGCGACTGCGGAACAGATGGAGGCGGTGGCCGACCTCGCCGAGCGGTACAGCGCCGCTGAAATACGCGTTACCCACGAACAGAATCTGGTCCTCGCCCATGTGGCGCAAAAGGATCTTGTCGCGGTCTGGCAGGGCCTGGCGGCGCACGGTCTGGCGTCCGCCAACGTATCGCTGATTTCCGACGTCGTGTGCTGCCCGGGGCTGGACTACTGCGGCCTGGCGACGG
This sequence comes from Pseudomonadota bacterium, assembly GCA_027625125.1. Classification (GTDB taxonomy): domain Bacteria; phylum Pseudomonadota; class Alphaproteobacteria; order UBA2966; family CAIVPW01; genus JAQBXG01. The sequence continues at coordinate 11,142 of JAQBXG010000027.1, read as the reverse complement.
CCCGCTCGATCCCGGTGGCGCAGCAGATCTCCACCCGCTTCGCGGAACTGCAAAAAGCGTGGGACATCGGCGAGCTGCGCCTGAACATTTCCGGATGCATCAACGCCTGCGGCCATCACCACGCCGGACACATCGGCGTGCTGGGCGTCGACAAACGGAACGAGGAGTTCTATCAGATCACGCTCGGCGGCAACGGTGAGTACGACGCCAGCATCGGTGAAATCATCGGTCCCGGTCTGCCCGGGAGCGAGATTGTTGACGCGATCGAGCGCATCGTCGAAGCCTACCTCGGCATTCGCGAATCGGGCGAGCGGTTTCTCGATACGGTGCGCCGCACCGGCATCGGCCCATTCAAGGAGGCGGTGTATGATCCTCCGCAACGGTAATCTCGAAGACGACGGCTGGGTGCGGCTGGGCGACGACGCGCCGGTCGAAGGCGGCGTGCCGGTGATCGTCAGTCTGGACCGCTGGCGCGACGACCATCAAAGCCTTGCGCTGCGGTCGGCGCCGGTTGGCGTATTCCTGCGTCCCGACCAGCCGCCAACAGAAATCCTTGGCGATCTGGAGCGCCTGGCCACGGTGGCCTTCGAGATGCCGGTGTTCAAGGATGGCCGCGTATTCTCCCACGCACGCCTGTTGCGCGAACGCTACAATTTCCGCGGCGACGTGCGCGTCTTCGGCCATGTCTTGCGTGACCAGTACCTGTTTCTGGATCGCTGCGGCGTCAACGTCATCGAGGTCGATGGGCCCAAGGCGGCGGAAGACTGGGCGTCGGCGATGACGGAGCTCAGCGTTGTCTACCAGCCGGCCGCCGACAATCGCCGTCCCATCCCGTCCCTGCGCCGCGATGCGTTCGACCGCGCCGGCGAACGCGGCGACAACGCAAAGGCCGACGCGCGGGTGCGTCTGTTCTCCCACACCTATGGCCATCTGTCGGCGCAAAATCTGCTGGCGGAAATGATCCACACCGAGTTCGCGGGCCGGATCGCGCTGGTATCGTCGTTCGGATCAGAGGCGGCAATCCTTTTGCACATGGTCGCCGGCATCGACCCAGCGCTGCCGGTGGTGCTGCTCGATACCCGCAAGCTTTTTGGCGAAACCCTGCGCTACCGCGACCTGCTGGTCGACCGCCTCGGGCTCACCAATGTCCGCTCCGAGCAGCCGGATGCGGCGGAAGTCGCCCGCCGTGACGCGGACGGCATGCTTTGGCAGCGCGACGGCGACGCCTGCTGCTCGCTCCGCAAGGTCGAGCCGCTTGAACGCGCCCTCAGCGGCGTCGATGCCTGGATTACCGGGCGAAAGCGGTACCAGGGCGCGCGCCGGGCCGTGCTGCCGGTCATCGAGGCGTCGGCCGGCCGCATCAAGATCAATCCGCTGGCAAGCTGGACTCGCGATCTCGTTGACGAGTATTTCGCCGAACATGACCTGCCACGCCACCCGCTGGAGGAAGACGGCTTCCGTTCGATCGGCTGCATGCCCTGCACCGACCGCATCGCCCATGGCGAGGATCTTCGCGCCGGCCGCTGGCGCGGGCGCAGCAAGATGGAATGCGGCATTCACGAAACCCCTGCCAGCCAGTCGCTGACATCTTCGGGCCTCTAGTCGGCCGCGATCCTGTCGGCGAGGTCACGGATCGCCTCTCGCACCGCGTCCTCGACGCCGGGGTCGGACATCGTGTGCCCGGCGCCTTCGACGATCCGCACCTCGCATCCGGGCCACGCCGCGGCAAGCGCCGCCGATGTGCGCGGCGGGCACAGCAGGTCATAGCGCCCCTGTACGATGACGGCCGGGATATCGCCAAGTTTCCCGGCCTCCGCAAGCAATTGATCGGGCCCGAGAAAGCAATCGTTCCGGAAGTAGTGGTTTTCGACATACGGCGTCGACGGGATCTCCCGGCCCTCGGCCGCCCGATCCAGCGACTGCGGCAACGGAATGGCGCGTGCCGGGTTGATCTCCGACAGCGTCCGTTCGAAATCGCCCCACACACACGCGGCCGGCGCGTGGACCGCGGGGTCCGGGTTCCGCAATCGCCGCCCGAACGCCCCCATCGGGTCGTCCCGCTCGTCCGCCGGCAACAGCGCCGTCAGCGCCGCCCACAGGTCGGGTCGCAACGTGCGCGGGCCGTCGCCAAACGCCCAGTGCAATTCCGCGGCGGTGCCCAGAAACACCGCCCGCAACACCATCGCCGACACGCGATCCGGGTGCGCCTCGGCATAGGCGATCCCCAGCGTCGCGCCCCACGAGCCGCCCACCACCATCCACCGACGGATGCCCAGTTCCGCGCGAATCCGCTCCAGGTCGGCGATCAGATGCGCGGTCGTATTGGCATCCAGCCTGCCTTTCGGCGTGCTTCGTCCGGCGCCTCGCTGGTCCGGCAGGACCACCCGGAATCTCCGTCGATCGAACAGATCGGCATGGCCGGGCTGGCAGCCGCTACCGGGGCCGCCGTGCAGAAACACCGCCGGAATCCCGTCCGGCGACCCGGCCTCGGCGACATACAGATTGTGGCCGTCCCCGGCATCCAGGCGCAGTTCGGCGGTGCGTTGATCGGCCATCGCCAAACGATACTCCGTAGCACCTTCCAGGTGTACCCTTGGCCCATGTCATGACAGGAGGTGCCGTTGTCCATCGGCGAAGTGCAAATCCTCGCAATCTCCGGCAGTACGCGGGAAGAATCCCTGAATACCAGCCTGCTGCGCGCCGCGTCCGAAGGGATCCGCGGCGCCGGCGGCACGGTGACGTTCGCCGACCTGCGCGATCTGGCGATGCCGATGTACGACGCGGATCTTCAGCGTGACAAAGGGTTTCCCGAAAGCGTGCGCGAATTCCGGCGGATGGTTGCGGCCGGCGACGGCTTCCTGATCGCGACACCCGAATACAACCACGGGCCGTCGGCGGTGCTGAAAAACGCGCTGGACTGGGCCTCGCGCCGCGATGCCGACGGGGTGACCGGGGCGCTGTTCCGCGGCAAACCGGCGGCGATGTTTTCTGCCGCGCCCGGCGTGTACGGAGGCGTGCGGGCGCTGATCCAGTTGCGCGAGAACCTGTCGGCGCTGGGTCTGTTCGTAATGCCGGGCCAGATGGCGCTGGTCCGCGCCAAGCATGCCTTCGACGAAGACGGCTTGCTGAACGATGCGGTCCTCCAGGCGGAGGCGGAAAGCCAGGCCCTGCGGGTGGCGCAGATGGTCCTGTCCCTGCGACCGCGAGACTAACGGCGGACGGCGGGCGCCTCGATCGGCAGTCCGCGGCCGCGCCAGGCCACGTAAAGTTCCAGATTCAGGTACTCCTCGGACGCCGGCGCGTACGGCTCGGCGCGCATCGCATTGTTGCACCAGGCAAACATGCGGTGTGTCGACCCCATGCTGTGCCAGCTTAGCCGGTAAAACGGAAATCCGTTGGTCTGCCCCTGGCTCATTCTGTCGCCGCGCAGCATCATGCCGTCGCGCTCGTCATGGCACTGGGTACAGGACAAATCGAGTTGCCCGCGGCGGGGGAAATAATGCTCGCGCCCCTTCTCGAAAAACGGCGCCGCGGCGCCGCCGATTTCGACTTCCGACGGAATGCCGCGCGACTGAAAGGCCAGAAACGCGGTCAGCGCCAGTAGGTCCTCGGATTCATACGCATACGGCTCTGCCTTCAGCTTGCGCTCGCGTTCGCGATTGATCAACAGCTCCAGATTGATAATGCCGTCGCGCTCGCTGTCATATCGCGGCAGTCGCGCGGTGACGCCGCGCATGCTCTCCGCCGCGTCGCCATGGCAGGAGGCGCAGGATACGCCGGCGGCGCCGTCGACGGCGGACCACAGTTCGGCGCCACGCTCAACGGCAAAAAAAGCATGGTTCAAAAAGTCGTCGTCCTGCAAGGCCTGGGTCTGGTCGCCCAGGTACAGATACCCGGATTTTCGATCCTCCACCTGATACCGCTCCGCTGCCCATCCCTGCGCAAAGGTGGCGGCGGGTGCGAGCGGCGCGGCGAGCACAACGAGCCAGATCGAACGGATCAAATGGCGCCGTGGACGCACGGCTCAGACGACCGTGATCTTGGCGGATTCCGTGTAGATGTCGCCGTTGTCGTCGAACCAGCGGAAATTGATCGTTCCGCTTTCGGTGGCGATGGTGTGAAACGAGATATACGGGTTTGCGGAAATGGCGACGTGCCAATCCGCCGCGAATATCAGCTCGTCGTTATAATCCACCTCGAAGCGGTGAATGATCCAGCGCGGAATCCGGGTGCCGTTGTCCCGGAACATGAAGCCGTTGTCCATCGGATGTGACGCCAAAGCTTTGATCTCGATGATCTCGCCTTTGGCGGCGGTTTCCGGAACCGCAACGCGTGTTATTCCGTCAGCCACCGCCGCGGGCCCTCAGTCGGTCGCGCAGCGCCTCGTTCTGGTCCGGCAGAAAAATCTCGGCGGCGCAGGCGCCGAGTGTGACGGTCACCTTCACCGAGGTCGCCCAGACCGTGTCGTCCGACAGGATCGCCAGCGCGAACACATTCTGGGTCTGCGCCAGGCGCATGCGCGTAGACACCTCCGCCTTGCCACTGCGTCGGGACAGGTAATAGTCCGCCACTTCCAACTGGGGGTTCAACTCGGTAAAAATGTGCAGACTGCGAACATGGTCGGCTTCCGTCATCGGCGAATCTGGAACGGAAATGGTCGCCGGCACCGAAAGTCCGGTATCCGCCCGGTCGGGCAACCCCAACACCACGCGGCCGTCGTTCATCCCGCGCCCGCCCAGTCGGGAGTCCAAAATCGCCGCCAGCCGTTCCGAGATTTCGGCGACCGCGGCCCGGACGGGCAGGGGGGTCACCGCCAGCAGGGCAATTCCTCCGGCCGCGCCGATACCGGCCAATGCCGCACGCCGCGACACGGCGCCGGTCGGGTGCGGCGCGGCGCCGCTGCGGAGTTCGGGAAACTGACGGTTCACAGACGAAGAAATAACGCATTTACCAGGGTGGATGCGATCAAAGTATGCTTACCCGTCGGTCAAGGTCATCAGATAGGCGATCGCGTCCTCGACGTCCTGGGCGGAATATACCGTCTGCCCCAGGTGCTCCTCCGAAACTCGGGTGAAGCCCGACAGCCGGTAATAGCTCGGCATGATCGTATCCGGGTTCAAGACCTTTGCATCGACGATCCGCAACCGCAATTCCGCCGCCGAATACCGGCTGCCGACGCCGTTTAGCGGCGGCGCCAGGTTTCCGTGGTCCGGGTGTTCCGGAATCGGCATTGGGTGGCAGATCAGGCAAGTGGCGTTGGCCGCGTTCGTGACCACCTGCTTGCCGATGACGGGATCTCCGGCGAGATCGGTCAACGGGTCCGGAATGCCGCCATCGACAATCTCGAAGGGCACCAACTCGCGGTCCCCGGCAATGGCCGCCGCAGAAACCACCAGTACTGACACGATCGCCAGCACCAGCGGGACACTGCGGCGGGCGGCGTTCTCCGGCGTGCGCCTAGCCGAACATGTCGGAGGTGATACTGGCGTACCACCCACGGGCATACTCCGCTTCCATCTTGCGAAACTCTGCATTGGCATCGCCCGGGCTCACTCCGCCAGCGCCTTCAACACCGGCAATCGCCCCTTCCGCATTCAGACGATACACCGCCGCGACCGAAATCCCATAGTCCGGTCCGACCAGGCTGTAACAGGTGTTGATGAACGACGGGCTCGGCGGCTCGTCGCCGCGCAACAGCGCCGCGATAGCCGCCGCGCAGACCTTGGCCTGGGCATTGGCGCTGAAGCCGGATTTCGGCATCGCGCCGGCGATGGAAGCGTCCCCCAGAATGTGGATCCCTGGCTGCACGGTTGATTCGAACGTCAATTGGTTGATTGGACACCAGTCGCCGCCATTCGCAAGGTCCGCTGTGTCGACTAGGCGGTTCGATCTCTGGGCCGGAATAATGTTCGCGACATTCACCACGTGGGTATCGAAGTCGGTGTAGACCGTCATCGTCGCCGGATCGACGCGGGCGACGTTGCCACCAGACGAAAACGGCACCCACTCGATCATATCGCCATACAGTTCGGCCCATCCGGCTTGAAAAAGCCCCTGCTTCGAGAATGAGTCCTTTGAGTCCAGGATCAATACCTTCGAGGCCGGCTTGTGGGTCTTCAGATAGTGCGCGATCAGACTCGCCCGTTCATAGGGGCCGGGCGGGCAGCGGAACGGGTTGCCCGGGGCGGCGATGGCGACAACGCCGCCGTCGTCCATCGCGATCAGCTGCCGGCGCAACAGCTCGGTCTGCGCGCCGGCCTTCCAGGCGTGCGGCATTACCTCTGCCGCCGCTTCGTCATAGCCTTCGATTTCGCCCCACTTGAAGTCGATGCCGGGTGACAGGATCAGACGGTCATAGCTGACCGCCGTGCCGCCCTGCAGCGACACCGACTTGTTGGCGGCGTTGATGCCGGTGACGGTGTCTGGCACAACTTGCACACCATGGGCGGCGAGGCCGTCGTAGCCGTGGGTGATGGCGTCGATTTCGTTGATGCCGCCCAACACGGTGTTCGAGAACGGGCAGGTTGCGAATGTCGCGTTCGTTTCAATCAGCGTGACGTCGACGCCGGCGCGGCGCAGGTACTTGGCGGCCGTCGCGCCGCCGAAGCCGCCACCGACGACGACGACATGGCCGGGGGACTGTGAGAAAGCGGGACGGACGCCAAAGCCGGCAGCGGTGGCCAAGCCGGCGAGCTTCAGGACATCGCGGCGGCTGGAACCGGAACTGGATGTGCGGGCCATTACATTCCTCCGAAGTAGTTCGCGATCGCGTCGATCTCCGCTTCCGTGTAGCCCTTGGCGATGCGGTTCATCACCGTCGCGGCCTTTTGGTCGTTCTTGAACTGGCGAAGTTCGGCCGCGAGGTCGGCGGCGGCCATGCCGGCGATCATGGGAATCTGGCCGGGGCTTTTGCCGTCCGTTCCGTGGCATCCCGCACACGCGTTGGCGAGATTGGCCGGCGCGGTCTCGTCCGCGGCCGCTGCTGTTGCCAGCATGCACATGCCGAAGATTGAGATGAGTAAGGCCCGCATTCTGTCCCCCTTGACCGGACGATTTCACATACCCCGATGTGGGTTTTCACACCCGCTGGCCTGGAAAACGAAAATATACCAGTGCGACCGGTGTGTTGTCCGGGGCCGCTTGGCGCCGGCATTCACCTTTCTGTGACCTCAGGCGTCAGGGAGGGATTTGGCGATGCGGAACCCGAGTTCGTTGGTTCGGCCGTCCGCCGGCAATCCCTCGCGCCAGCCCGCCAACTTGCTCCAGGCGTCGTGCCAGGCGCCGCCGCGGACGATGCGACGGCCGCAGTCCCCGGCCATTGCGGCGCCACCGTCATCGGGAGCATCGGCGATCGACGGGTTGTAGCAATCCGCCAACCATTCGGCTGCATTGCCCAGCAAGTCGTGGAGACCGAACGGATTTGGCGCAAAGGCGCCGACCTTTTCGGTCAGCAGTTCGTCTTCGCGCCCCATCGTGTCGGTGCCGGAACAGTTTTCGCAATGGGCGCCGTTCGCCTCCATATGCCCCAATACCCACCAGTTCGAATCGTTGGGCAGACCGCCGCGCGCCGCATATTCCCACTCGGCCTCGGTCAGCAGCCGATAAGACTCGCCGGTGCGTTCGTTGAGCCATGCAAGATACGCCTGGGTGTCGTCCCAGCTCATGCAGACGACCGCATGGTCGTCGTCGGGCTTTACCAGATGCGGAAATGGATCCGCCCAGCCACCGCCGCGCCGCGGAGTCTCGTACCCAATGGTCGTCCACACCCGGCATTCGGGAGTGGATGCGCCGGTCGCCTCGGCGAACGCACGGAAATCGCCAACGGTGACTTCGAATTTCGCGACTACGAACGGGCCGACCGATGTGGCGAGATTGTCGCCGCCGGCGGTGGCGCTGCGCGCAAATTCACCGCCCGGCAGCGCCACCATCAGCGGGCACTCGTCGCAATCGCGAAACTCGCGCACCTGCGCCTGGGCGTCCAACGAAACGATCGTTGCCAGGCCGAGGGCGGCCAAGCCATACAATGATCCAGAAAATACTCGCATCGTTCTCCCCTTGCTTACGCGGAGACGATACGCGCGGAGGCGGCTCGGCTCAACCTGACTGCGGCTCAGTTTCTCGTGAATGCGACCGTCACTCCACGTTGGCGATGACAAGCCGGCCGCCGCGGAAGAGGCACGAAAATTCATGTCCCAGCCGGCTGCCAGCGTCGTTGAGCAGCGTAATCACGCCGCCGACGCGCAGATCGTCACCGTCAGATTGGTGCCATTCGCGGCCCTCGACGAACTGAAGGTCCGACGGGTGCATCAAATTGGAGAAGACTTCTTCTTCGCATTCGCGGCCTTGGGCCTCGAAGTCGCCGAATCCGGACTGGATACCGCCCCCCGAAAAGACGCCCCAGACGACGCCAACGACGATAAACGCGGCGACGGCGCCGCCGCCGATCAGTACTGCGCGGTTCATGGGTTCCGGTCCAGGCTAGGTGACGGTGATTTCCTTGGCTCCGGTATATACGTTCCCCCGGTCGTCGAGCCAGGTAAATTCCATGGTGCCGCTTTCCACCGCCCGTGTGTGAAATGTCAGGTACGGGTTCGCGGCCTGCGCCGGGTGCATGTTGGCGCGAAAGATTTCGACGCCGTTGTAGGTGACGAAAAACGTATGGATGATATGGCGCGGGACCAGGTCCCCGGCAATGTCATAGCTGTACCCGTTGTCCATCGGGTGCGAGATCAAGGTGCGAATCTCGATGATCTCGTCCCTGGCGGCGGTTTCGGGCACGGAAATGCGCGGCGCGGCCATGCTAGTGCGCCCCCGGGACCTTTGGCGCCGGCGTGCCGAAGCGCAGCATATGCCGTTCATTGTAGATTTGTCTGTCGGCGTCAAAGATGATCTCGACGCATGCGCCCAGGGTGACCTCGATATCGAACGAGGTGCCCCAGCGCGTGCCATCGGACATCCGCGCTGCGGCAAACACCGTCTGTGTCCTTGCCAACCGGATGCGGCTGGAAACTTCCGCCAATCCGGCGCGCGGGCCGAGGAGATAGTCCGCCAGGATCGGCTCCGGATTGCCCGGTGCGAATCCCATGATCCGGGTCACGTGGTCGTCATCGGTCATCGGCGAATCGATCTTGAATGTGATCGGCACCGACAGGCCGGTTTCGGCGATAAACGGCATTTCCAGCGATATCCGCCCGGCATTCAAGTCCGTGCCGCCCAGGTCCTCCTGCAGGATCGGAAGCAGCTTTTTCGGGAAAACAATTGCTTCGGCGTTCGCGGGGCGGGGGATCACCTGGATCAACGCCAGCGCGCCGGCGCCCGCGCCGGCCAGGCGCAGGAAATCGCGGCGAGTATTCGGGTGCGCCAATTTCATCGAGCGATCGTTTCCGTCCGCCTCCCCGTCTTCTCAAATGTAACTCCGGCAGACAGAAATGCAACGCACAGCAGGTCAACAAATGGAGACGGCCGGGGGTTTCCCCCCGGCCGTCCCGTCTTTGGGCAGCGGACGCCCAGGCGCCCGCCGATTGCCGGGTCTTAGCCCCAGCTCAGGTCCGCGTAGGCGAACGGCAGTTTGGTCAGGCGCTTGCCGGTGGCGTAGAAGATCGCGTTCGCCACCGCAGAAGTCGCGCCCGGCGTCGCCGGTTCGCCCATGCCGCCCCAGGTCTCCCCGCGAAAGCGAGAAGTGCACCTCGACTTCCGGCATCTGGTTGATGCGCGGAACGTTGAACTTGTCGAAGTTCGCTTCCTGGATCTGGCCGTTCCGGATCGTGATGTCGCCGGTCCAGCCATAGGACAGGCCGTACACGATGGAGCTTTCCACCTGGGCGGTGGCGATCTCCGGATTGACGAGGTGACCGCAGTCGACGACGGCGACAATCTTTTCGACCGTCAACTGACCGCGGCGGCTCACCGACACCGTCGCACACTCGGCAACCGGCGTGGCGAATTCCTCGGAGAGAGAAACGCCCATGCCCATGCCGCGTGGCAGGTCGGTGGTGAACCCGGACTTTTCCTTCAGCATCCCCAGAAGTGCCTGGTACTGCGGAAGGTCGGCCGTGAGTTCCATACGCAGTTGCAGCGGATCCTTGCCGCCCGCCTGCGCCAGTTCGTCGATGAACGACTCGAGCTGCCAGTTGTTCTGGGTCGCGTTCACCGCGCGCCAGAAATGCAGCGGGATATGCGTATTGACCATGTGCATATCCATGTACTGGTTCGGCACCGCGTAGGCCATGTTGCGGATACCCGTCAACACACCGGAGTCGATACCGTTCTCGATCCGCTCCGGACGCGTGTGCGACGTCAGTGAATGCGCCGCGGCGGTGACCTTCATGCCGGTGACATTGCCGTTTGCGTCCAGCGCGCCCTCGAACCGGGCCACGGAGTACGGACGGTGCTTGCCCTGCAAGATGTCTTCTTCGCGCGACCACAGCATCTTCACCGGACGTCCGACCTGGCGGGCAATCTCCGCCGCCTGGCGCGAGTCGTCGTTCCGCGAGCGCCGGCCAAAGCCGCCGCCGAGGAAGGTGGTGTGCTGGTACACGTTCTCCGGTTCCATGCCCAATTGCTCGGCCACGGTGGCCAGGGCGCCCGGAGGATTCTGGGCGCCGACGTATACGTCGGCGCGGCCGTTGGCGACGCTGACGGTGCAGTTCATCGGCTCCATGCAGGCATGGGCGGTGTAGTTGGACTGGTAGGTGTTCGAGATCACCCTTGTCGCACCGGCCGCCGCTGCCGCAAAGTCGCCTTCGTTGACGACTTCGCCGCCCGGCTGGGTGGTCATGCGGTGCGCCTCGGCAAACACGTCCTCGCTGTTGACCGTGTCGTTGCCGTTCGCGTTCCACACCTTGGGCATCAGCTCAAGCGCCGTCTTGGCGCGGTACCACGTGTCGGCGATGACCGCGATTGAGCTCTGCAGCCCCAGCGGATTATTGACGTCGCGCTTGATCTCGACCGCCTGGATGACGCCCGGGCGGTCCTTGACGACGTCGAAGTCATAGGACACCAGGTCGCCATACGGAACCGGCGACGCCTGCACCGCGGCATAGACCATGCCCGGCAAGCGGACGTCGACGCCGTACGTGGCGGTGCCGTTGACCTTGAGCGGCGTGTCGAGACGCGCGACCGAGGTGCCCAGGAACTGGAACT
>JAQBXG010000026.1 GCA_027625125.1 Pseudomonadota bacterium | reverse complement strand
TCCCGCGCCCGCCGCCGAGACGTTTTTCGCCCGTGTTCGCGACCATGTTCTGGCGCGGCAGAGCGGGCCGGATACGGGGTATTCGCTGGAGGCAACGGTCACCGAACCGGCCGATGCCCTCCGCGGCGCGGCGATGGCGTTTCGCGCCGCCCTCGACCGTCTGTCCGCGCCGCTCCAGTCCCTTGCGCGCACACTTGCGGCGCGACTCGACGACGATCTCGCGGAACTCGAGCCGGACTCCCGCCGCCGCATCGAGGCGGCCTGCCGCGGTCTTGCGCGCCGCGCCGCCGAGGTGGACGTCTGGGGCGCGATGCTCGCGGCGCTCGACGACGGCACGCCGGAAGCGTTCGTCGACTGGTTTTCGCTGCACCGGGCAATGGGGCGCGAAACCGACGCCGGCCTGCACCGCCATCACCTCGACCCGACCGTGCCGTTCTCGGAAACCGTGCTGTCCGGCGCGCACGGCGCCTTGATCACCTCCGCCAGCCTGCGCGACCACACCGCCCCCGAAGACGGCGACGACCCGGCCGGGGAGAGCTGGCTCGCCGCCGAAGTCCGCACCGGCGCGCATCATCTGGCGGCGCCGCCGCGCCGCGTCAGCGTCGGCTCTCCGTTCGACTACGGCCGCGACACACGCATATTCATCGTCAACGACCTCGCCCGCGACAACGCGGACGCGGTGGCGGCGGCGGTCCGCGAACTGTTCCTCGCGGCCGGCGGCGGCGCCATCGGCCTGTTCACCGCCATCTCCCGCCTGCGGGCGGTTCACCGCCGCATCGCCGCGCCGCTGGCGGCGGCGGGCCTGCCGCTGCTGGCGCAGCACGTCGACGCGATGGACACCGGCACATTGGTCGATATCTTCCGCGCCGACATTCGCGCCTGTCTGCTCGGCACCGACGCAGTGCGCGACGGCGTCGACGTGCCGGGGCGCAGCCTGCGCCTGATCGTATTTGACCGGGTGCCGTGGCCGCGACCGGACATCCTGCACCAGGCGCGCAAAAAGGCTTTCGGCGGCGCGGCGTTCGAAGACCGCATCGCGCGGCTGCGCCTGCGCCAGGCGTTCGGGCGGCTGTTGCGCCGCGCCGGCGACCATGGCGTTTTTGTGATGCTGGACAGCCGGACGCCGTCGCGGCTGCTGTCGGCGTTTCCGCCCGGAACGACGCCGGAGCGCCTCGGCGTCGCGGCGACGATCGACGCGGCACGGACGTTTCTCCGCGACCTGGAATCCCTTGCCGGAACGGAATCGGTGCCCTAGGTTCGGGCCAACGCAACCACGGGCGGGCGTATGGAATACGCGGCGTTGATCTACACGATGGTGCTGATCTCGGCGGCCGACCGCGAGATGTCGGATTCCGAGCTGTACAGCATCGGCGAGATCGTCCGCACCCTTCCGATCTTCGAACAGTTCGATGTCGACCAACTCCCGCGCATCGCCGAAGACTGCGCTTCGATGCTCGGCGAAGATGACGGCCTCGAAGCGGTCCTCCGCCTGGTCGCGGATTAACTTCCGGAACGCCTGCGGGAAACGGCCTATGCGCTGGCCTGTGACGTCGCCGCCGCCGACGGCAAAGTCAGCCAGGAAGAGGCGCGTCTGCTCGAAATGCTCCGGCACCGGCTCGAAATCGACCGGTTGGTCTCCGCCGGTATCGAGCGCGGCGCCCGCGCCCATTATCATCGCATCTAGGCTGCGCGGCATCGTGGCAACAACCAGGGAGGCACTGCGATGGCGGACGCAACAAAGGTAGCGCTGTTCGGATTGGGCCGCATCGGCGGCCAGTTCGCCGAGCGGGTGCGCGAAGCACGTCTGCACGGCAAGCCCGTCGAAATCGTCGCCGTCGCCGAGCGCAACAAGTCATCGGCGTTGGCCAAAGCCTTTTATGACGACGGCACCCCGGTATACACCGACGCGGTCGAGGCGCTGAACCATACTGCCGACATCGACGTGATCTTCGATCTGACCGGCGTTCCCGAGGTCCGTGCGGCCATTCGCAAAAAGCTGCACGAAAGCGGTAATAGCCGCACGGTCGTCGCGCCGGAATCGGTCGTCCGATTCTTCTGGATGCTGTTCGAAGACATGAACCTGTCGGGGCCGGACCGCTCCGGCTACTAGGCCGCGCCGACCCGGCGCGCAAACGCCGCCACCGCTGCCGCCGCCTCCTCCAGCGCCTCCGCCTCGGTCCGGCCCGACGCCTTTCGCGGGCGCAGACCGTGGTCGCCGTCCTCGATCCAGAACAGTTTGATTCCGTGCGCCAGTTTGTATCCTGCGACATCGTCGCGGGAACCAAAGGCGTCGCGGGTCCCCTGCACAAACAGCGCCGGAGTCTTCAGATCCGCCAGATGCGCAACCCGCGCAGGGGCCGCGGCGCGGCCCGGCGGGTGAAACGGATACCCCAGGCATGCCAGCCCCGCGACGCCGGTCTCGTCCGCGACCATGCTGGCGATGCGGCCGCCCATCGACTTGCCGCCGATCACAAGCCGCTCCGGGGCCACGCCATTCCCATCGATCTTCGCGATCACGGCCCGCCACTCGTCCAACAGCTTCGGCGCACTGTCCGGCGGGCGGCGCGAGCCGTCCTGCCGCCGCTGCCGCATATAGGCGAACTCAAACCGCACGACTGCGATGCCGTGGCGATTGATGCCGTCGGCAATTTCATTCAGAAACGGGCTGTCCATCGGCGCGCCCGCGCCATGGGCCAGGGCAACCACCGGACCGGCCCCGGGCTTGCCCGTCCATTTCAGGCGCAACCCGGCGGCCATCGCCGACCGAGGGCTAGGGCGCCGGGGCGGGTTCCACCGGCTGCTGCGGCGGCGGCGCAAGCAATGGCCCGGCGTCGCCGGCCGGGGTGCCATCAAAGTTGAAGCGCTGCACGTTCACGTCGGACATCAGATTCTCATAAAACTCACCGACCAGGCGCTGCCCCTCGTCGTCGCGCAACTGGCCGAACATTTCGTCGAAGCTCGGCGGCTCCACCGCCCGGCGGTCGGTCACCAGAATGACGTGCCAGCCAAACGCGGATTCGACCGGTTCGGTCGTGTGTTCCCCGACCGCGAGCGAGAACGCGACATCACTGAATTCCGGCACAACGTCCTCATAGCGGAAATAGTCCAGATCACCGCCCTGGGCGGCGGAGGGCCCGATCGACAGCTCGCGGGCCAGATCGGCGAATACCTCGCCGGCTTCGAGGCGGGCGATGGCCGCATAGGCTTCCGGCTGGGTCGCCAGCAGTATGTGACTCGCGCGTACTTCCTCGGCCACGGTGGCGTCGGCGATCATGCGATCGTAGGCGGCGCGGACCAGTTCGTCGGTCAACGCGTTTTCGATCGCGCGGTTGACAAGCGTCTCTTCCAGCACCCGCTCGGTCCAATAGGCGACCTTGGCGGCCACCTCCGGGTCCTCCAGCAACCCCTCCGCCACCGCCCGCTGCGTCACCAGCTTGCGCTCGATCGTGCTTTCCAGCAGCTGTGCGTACAGCGTCTGAAACGCGATCTGGGTGACCTGCGGACCCAGCGATTCGTACAACATGACGACTTCCGAGGCCCGCACCAGTTCGCCGTTGACGATGGCGACCACGGGATCGATCTCGCCGGCGCCGTTTCCGGCATCCTGGGCGAGCGCCACCGGCGCGGCCAGTGCGAGCATCGCGGCTATGGATATGGCTCGAAACTGCATCGTCGTCCTTTCCGGGGCCACCGCCCCCCCGGCCTCACCGGCCTTTCGTTCCCACGCAACGCGCGCACCCTAGCGGGCGCGGCTGCAAGCGGCAAGGCGGTGCTTCGGCCCCTCGGGCGGCCCGGACGTGTCTATTCGCCGGGCAGAATGTCGTTGAGGATATGGAGGACGCCGTTGGCGCCCGCAAGGTCGCGAACCAGCCCCGCGGCTTTCCGCGCGGCGACAAAGATCGACAGTTCGGCGCGCTGTTCGGCCGCCGCCCGGACGGTGGCCGCCCGCGCCGGCACGGCCGCCAGCGCCCAAAGCAACTACCCGATGGCCGCCCCGGGGAGGAGTTCGGGGCGGCGCATCGGGCTCGCGTCCACGGCCGCCGCGCGGTTGGGGGAACACTTGCGACCGTGCATGGGGGGAGGATGGCAGCGCCCCATTGAAACGCCGCCACCGTACTGCGAACGCCATGTTAGCCCGTGTAAACGCACGGCGCCGGCGCGCCATTCGCGGCTCGGCGGGGCGAGCAGGCGAAGAACCCGCGCCGTATTCGCAAACTGTCGCCGGCAGGGATACACTCCGCCGTCGAACGCGGCGAAGCGGAGACAGGGATGCGATTCAGGGGCGCGATGGTGGCGGTACTGGTGCTGGCGGCCGGCGCGCTGGCGCCCGCTGGCGCTTTCGCCCAGCAGGCGCGTTTGATCGCGGCGCGCGTGATGCCGTCGATCGTATTCATCGAGGTAACCACCCCCGATGGCGACTTTCTCGGCAGCGGCTTTGTCGTCGCCCCCGGCATCGTCGCCACCGCCTACCACGTTGTGGAAGGCATGACGTCCGGCACCGCTCGGTTCGTCAACCGCACCGGCGAGGTCGCGATCAATCGCTTGCTCGCCTACGACCCGGACAAGGACCTGGCGCTGATTGCGGTCGATACCGGCAACGCGACGGCGTTGCCCCTCGCCGACTCGTCCCAGGTGACGATCGGCGACCCGGTCTGGGCGCTCGGCAACCCCGAGGGCTTCGAAGGCACGATTTCCGAAGGCATCGTCAGCGCCGTCCGCCTCAGCAACGGCATCGCCAACCTGCAAATCACCAACTCGACGTTTCCGGGCAGCAGCGGCGGCCCGATCGTCAACGCGTTCGCCGAGGTCGTCGGCGTGCTGCTCAGCGGCATCGGCGAGACTTTGAACTTCGTCGCCGTCAGCAACGACGTCGCGGCCATGCTTGGCCAGGTCGGGGCCACGGCGCCGCCGCCGGCCGTTGCGGACGGGCCGGCGCCTGCCTCCGGCGAGCAACCGTTTGCTGCGAATCCGGCGATGTTCGCCGGCCTCGCACCGACCTACGGCACCCTCGCCCTGACCGCCGGATTCACGCCGGACCCGACGGTCGTCGAGGGCGTCGCCGGCGGTGACGTCGCCGCCAACACCCGATCCGCCGGCTGCAACGGCTTCGTCAGCAACAGCCCCGATGTCGCCCTCGACTACACCGCCGGCACGCTGAATCTGTACCTGTCGGCGCTTTCGGCGACGGACACGACGCTGCAGGTCCTGTCGCCGGACGGACAATGGTATTGCGACGACGACGGCGCCGGCGACCGCAACCCGCTGGTCACGATCACCCAACCGGATTCCGGCCTCTACCTGATCTGGCTCGGCACCTTTGATGCAGGCGCCTACCCGGCCGCGGTCCTCAACATCTCGGAACTCAGCCCGAATTGACGCCATGTTCCCGAAGCTGCTGCCCCGAATCCTTCTCGCCCTCGTCGTCGGTGTCGTCATCGCCGCGTGTGACAGCAACGACTTCACCGGCGATGTCGCGCAGTACATTGTCGAGCCGAACGAGGAGCTTCCTTTCGGCGGGTATATTCGTCACGGCAAGGTGCTGGTGATCGATGTCGACAACGGTGTGCTCGACCCGATTCACGACCGCCTGCCAAAGGAAATCCGCGCCCGCACCCCCGATGAGGTCGGCACCGTGGCGCTGGTCGAGTGCCTCCATACCGAGGTCGGCACGTACTTCTTCTGGGCCAAGGGCTATTCGACCTATTGCGACGCCACCCTGATCGACTGGCCGACGCGGCAGATCCTGGCCGGCATCGGCGTCACCAATTCGCCGCCGCGCAAGACCTTCTTCTTCCTCTGGAGCCACACGGCGTCCCGGCCGACCAAGTCCATCGCCCGGTCAATCGCCGAGCTCGGCGAAACGCCACCGCCCGACCTGCCGCCACCGTCCCCATGACCCTTGCGCTGGAGCGGGCGAAGGGAATCGAACCCTCGTCGTAAGCTTGGGAAGCTTCTGCTCTGCCATTGAGCTACGCCCGCGCGGGCCTGAGTAAACACCAGCCCGGCCGCACCGGTCAAAGCCCGCCGCCGCCCTGCCTCCCCGCCATGCTTCGCCGCCATGCCACCCCGCCTTGACGACCCACCGCGGCGGGATTATCAAGTCCTGTCTCCGGCGTTGCCGGGGTCCGTGGGTTTTTGGCCGGCCGGCTTGCAGCCACGATAAACATCCTGCTAAGGGGCCGGGTTCCGCAAGGATCCCCGGTTTTACGGCCGGGCTATTTGCGGGGACCTCCGATGGCAAACGATTCCCAAGACGGCGCCTGGCGCCCGCGCACCCGCATGGTGCATGGCGGCACCGTGCGCTCGCAATTCGGCGAAACCAGCGAGGCGCTGTTCCTCACCTCCGGCTATGTCTACGACGCGCCCGAGGAAGCGGAGGCTCGCTTCAAGGGCGAAGCGCCCGGATTCCTGTACTCGCGCTTCGGCAACCCGACCGTATCGATGTTCGAAGACCGCATGGCCGCACTCGACGGCGCCGAAGCGGCCTGGGCCACCGCCACCGGCATGGCGGCGGTCAACGCGGCACTGATGTGCCAGCTCAAGTCCGGCGACCGCGTCGTCGCCGCCCGGGCGCTGTTCGGATCGTGCCGCTACATCCTCGACGAAATCCTGCCGCGCTTCGGCGTCGAGGTCGTGCTCGTCGACGGCACCGATCTCGACCAATGGGCCACGGCGCTGGCTAACGGCGCGGCGTGCGTGTTGATCGAAACGCCCTCCAACCCCGGCCTCGAAATCCTCGACATGCGCGCAATCGCCGAACTCGCCCACGCCGCCGAGGCGCAGTTCATCGTCGACAATGTGTTCGCGACGCCGGTGCTGCAACGGCCGCTGGAGTTCGGCGCCGACATCGTCGTCTACTCGGCCACCAAACACATCGACGGCCACGGCCGCGTGTTGGGCGGCGCAGTGCTCGGCACCCGCGCGTTCTGCGAAGGCACGCTAAAGCCCTACCTTCGCAACACCGGCCCCAGCCTCAGCCCGTTCAACGCCTGGGTGCTCCTCAAGGGCATCGAGACGCTGGACCTCCGAGTGCGCGCGCAATCCGCGGCCGCCGCCACCCTCGCGGACTTTCTTGCCGACCTTCCCGGCATCGCCCGCGTGCTCTATCCCGGCCGCGCCGATCATCCGCAGTTTGATCTCGCGGCGGCGCAAATGGAGGCGTCGGGGTCGTTGATCAGTTTCGATGTCGCCGGCGGCAAGGATTCTGCGTTCCGGGCGCTCAAGCGCCTGCGCCTGATCGCAATCTCCAATAACCTCGGCGATGCCAAAAGCTTGATCACCCATCCCGCCACCACAACGCACCAGCGCCTCGGCCAGCTGGAGCGGGCGCACCTCGGCATCGGCGACGGCATGGTGCGGCTTTCGGTCGGGCTCGAAGACCCCGAGGACCTGCGCGAAGACCTCGCACAAGCGTTCGCCTGAGCAGGCGGGCGGTTCTGGACAAGGCTGACGGGCGGGGCGATAGTACCGGTGTCCTATCCGCTCGCGGTCGCACCGATGTACACCCACACCACCCGCGAAATCGAAGTCACCGTCGAGCCGATGTACCTCGAAGACCAGTCCGAGCCGGACAGCGGACGCTACGTATGGGCGTACTGGGTTCGTATTGAAAACCACGGCGATGAAACCGTGCAGCTTCACAGCCGCCGTTGGCGGATCACCGATGCCGCGGGCCGCAATCACGAAGTCGCGGGCGAAGGCGTGGTCGGCGAACAACCGGTCTTGCGTCCGGGCGAATCGTTCGAATACACCAGCGGTACGCCGCTCAGCACACCGTCCGGCATCATGGTCGGGCACTATGAAATGCGGGCCGAATCCGGCGAACGGTTCACCGTCGCCATTCCGGCGTTTTCGCTCGACAGCCCCTATCAACCGGACGCGGTTCACTAACCGCGCCCCGGCGCAAGCGCGCCTCCTGCAAGGAATCTGATGACAGCCGGCAAACCCGACAGGCAAGCCAACGATCGCCCAAGCCGCGAAGCCGCCGAAGAAGCCGTCCGCCAGTTGATCCGCTGGGCCGGCGACGATCCGTCGCGCGAGGGCCTGATCGACACACCGGACCGCGTGATCCGCTCGTATCAGGAGATGTTCTCGGGCTACGACGAAGACCCGGTCGAATACCTTCAGGGCACGTTCGAGGAAATCGAAGGCTACGACGAAATGGTCGTGCTTCGCGACATCCGCCTCGAATCGCATTGCGAACATCACATGATGCCGATCATTGGCTCCGTCGACATCGCCTACATTCCCGACAAACGCGTCGTCGGCATCAGCAAGCTCGCGCGCCTGGTCGATGTATTCGCCAAGCGTCTGCAAATCCAGGAAAAGCTGACGGCGCAGATCGCCAACGCGCTGAACGACGTGCTGAAGCCGCGCGGCGTGGCGGTCGTCGTCCGCGCCGCCCACCATTGCATGACGACGCGGGGCATTCACAAACCGGGCGTGGCGATGGTCACAAGCGCGATGTTGGGCGACTTCCGCGACGACGCGAAGACGCGGCGGGAGTTCCTTGCCATCGTCAACGGAGCGCATACCTCCGTCGAGTCGTGAACGCTCCACCGGCCCCGACCAAGGCCGGTTGACGGGAATCACAGTGCTGGACCCGCGTCCGATCTTCTTCGTTCTCGGCCTGCTGCTGACCACCGTGGCGGCGGCCATGCTCATTCCGGCCGCCGCCGACGCGCTGGCGAACAACTCCGATTGGCAGGCGTTTCTGGGTGCGGCGGCATTCACCGGATTCATCGGCGTCGCCCTGGTGCTGACGAACCGCGCCGGACCTGTGGCGTTGAACGTCCGCCAGATGTTCGTGCTGACGACGCTCAGCTGGACCGCCATCGCGGCATTCGGCGCTATTCCTCTCGCCTTTGCGGACCTCGACCTCACCTACACCGACGCCTACTTCGAGGCCATGTCCGGCATCACCACCACCGGATCGACGGTGCTGACGGGGCTGGATACCGCGCCGCCCGGCATCCTTCTGTGGCGAGCGCTACTGCAGTGGCTCGGCGGCATCGGCATCATCGTCATGGCGGTGGCCGTATTGCCGCTGCTCCAGGTTGGCGGCATGCAGTTGTTCCGCATGGAATCGTCCGAAACCTCCGACAAGGCGCTGCCGCGTACGGCGCAGATCGCCGCCGGCATCACGGCCATCTACCTGGTGCTCACTGGTATCTGCGCGCTGGCGCTGCTTGCCGCGGGCATGAGCGGGTTCGACGCCGCCACCCACGCGATGACGACCATCGCCACCGGCGGATTCTCCACTCACGACGCATCAGTCGGATTCTTCCGCTCGCCTCTGATCCACTGGATCATCGTCGCCGGAATGCTGCTCGGCAGTCTGCCGTTTCTGTTGTACCTCGATGCGTTGCGCGGGCGCGGCGGCAGGCTGTTCCGCGACACCCAGGTCCAGACGTTCTTCGGCATCGTCGTTGTCACGGTCGCCGCGATCGCCGTCTGGCGCGCTGCCACCGGCGGTGTCGGCGCGGAACAGGCGGTGCGCGAATCCGCCTTCAACCTGATCTCGGTCATCACCGGCACCGGCTACTCGACAACCGACTACGGGGCGTGGGGACAATTCGCCGTAACCCTGCTGTTCCTGTGTATGTTCATCGGCGGTTGCGCCGGCTCTACCTCGTGCGGAATCAAGGTATTCCGGTTTCAGGTGCTGTATGCGGCGGCGAAATCCCAGGTCAGCCGTCTGTGGCATCCCCACGGCGTGTTTCTACCGCAGTACAATCACAAGCCGCTGCCGGATTCCGTCATCGGGGCGGTGATGAATTTCGTATTCCTGTTCGCGGTCGCGTTCGTCGTCCTGGCGCTGGCTCTGGCCGCCCTCGGCCTCGACTTTGTCACCAGCGTTTCCAGCGCGGCGACGGCGATCTCCAATGTCGGCCCGGCGCTCGGGGACATCGCCGGACCGGCGGGCAACTTCTCGTCATTCCCCGACGCGGCGAAATGGGTCCTGTCGCTCGGCATGTTGCTCGGTCGCCTCGAACTGTTCACCGTGCTGGTGCTGCTGGCGCCGGGGTTCTGGCGCGGGTAGTCTCCGGCCATGTCCGCGACCCCTTCCCCGGTCGACCTAACCCGCACGCTCGTTTCGTTCGACACGACAAGCGCCAAATCCAACCTGGCGCTGATCGACCATGTCGAAGCGTACTTCGCCGACCTCGGGGTGTCCTGTGATCGCAGCTGGGACGAAGACAAGGCCAAGGCAAACCTGTTCGCGACCATCGGCCCGCCTGTCGCGGGCGGCGTCGTCCTTTCCGGTCACACCGATGTCGTGCCGGTCGCCGGGCAGGACTGGGACTCAGACCCGTTCACGTTGACCGAGCGCGACGGCCGCCTGTTCGGGCGCGGCGCCGCCGACATGAAAACGTTTCTCGGCGCCGCGCTGGCGATGGCGCCGCGGTTTGCCGCCGCCGAGCTGCGCCGCCCGGTGCACTATGCGCTGTCCTATGACGAAGAAGTCGGCTGCCTCGGTGTGCGCCGCATGCTGCCGGTGCTGCGTGACCGCGGCCTGGCGCCGGCGGCGGTCATCGTCGGCGAGCCGACGAACATGGAAGTGGTCACGTCGCACAAGGGCGTGCGGGCGTTTCGCACCACCGTCACCGGGTCCGAGGCCCATTCCAGCGCCCCCCATCTGGGCGCCAACGCCATCCTGGTCGCCAACAAGCTGCTCGGATTCCTCCGCGCCCTGGCGCGGGAGCTGGCGAACGACGCTGCGCCCGGCGACGCCGACCCGCCATACCCGACGATCAACGTCGGCATGATCCAGGGCGGTTCGGCGATCAACATCGTCCCCCGCACCTGCACGTTCCACTGGGAATATCGGCCGCTGCCGGGGACCGACCCGGATGAAATCCACCGGCGCTTCACGGCGTTCGTCGAACAGGAATACCGCGAGGTCCTGCGCGCCGACGGCATCGCCGCGACGATCGAAACCGAGCCGCTGGCGTCGATTCCGGCCCTTGCCCAGCAACAAGGCTCGGCCGCCGCTACCCTGGCCCTTCAGCTTGCCGGCAAAAACCGCGTGCGCCATGTCTCCTACGGCAGCGAGGCGGGCCTGTTCCGCGAGGCTGGGTTCGACGCGGTTCTCTGCGGCCCAGGCGACATCGCCGACGCCCATCGCCCGAACGAATCGATCTCGCTCGAACAGGTGGCGGCCTGCGAGACGTTTCTGCACCGCCTGTCTGCCCACCTGTGTGACCCGCCCGAATGAGCGCGGACCGCCGTCCGAACTTTTTCGCCACCGCCCCGGACCTCGCCGCGTTGCTCGACGGCGTGATCGCATCGATGCCGTTTCCGCCGGCGTCGCCCCTCCGCGTTCTGGACCTCGGCCCCGGGCGGGGCGATTTGTGCGAACGGCTCCTGCAAACCTATCCGAACGCCACCGCAACGCTGCTGGAGCCGGACACTGGCTGGTACGAAATCTCCCGGCAACGCCTCCGCGCGTTCGCGGACCGTGTCGCCCTCCGCGGCGACGACTTCCGCTTCGGCAACCTCCCGCGCGAACAGGACCTGGTGGTTTCGGCGTTCTGCCTCTCCTCCGTAAACGACATCGACCGGCGCGGCGTCTACCGCGCGATCTACAACGCGCTCAATCCCGACGGATTGTGCCGGGTCCTCGACCGGGTTCGCGGCCCCACCGAGACTCTCGAATCCCTGTACGCCGCCGCCTGGGAAGGCGATGCGATCCGCGCCGGCGTGCCGTCCGAAACGCTGCAACAGGCGCAGCAGGCCTACGCTCGTACCAAAGGCTTCTGGATCGGCAACGAGATCACGTGGCTCGACAGCATCGGCTTCCGCGACGTCGATATCTTTCACAAGATCGGCGGCTTCGCCGTCATCGGCTGCCGCAAGCCGGCCACCGCCGACTTTGACCGCATCCGCCGCGCTCGCGCGGCGGCGGATAGCGCGTCCGGCGATGAACGCGCCTAGGCCTGGATGAGGACCGCCCCCATGTACTGGCTGATCGCCGCCGCCAACTGTTCGTCCAGGTCCTGCATGATGCCTTCGAGCAATTCGTAGAACACCCGATCCTTTTCGTTCAGCGAAATGCTTTCGGGCACCGTCTGCGACTTCAAGACCCGCGATCGCGCCGACGATTCCGCCACCAGCGGTCCGTCATATTCGATCGTGACCTCCAGCACCGCGTCATAGCGAATCGACTGCTGGTCAAAGACCAGCCCCATCACACCGGGCCTGGTCGTCAAGTGCGTCGCGACCACACTGGCATCGTGGATCGTCACGGTGACCAACCCGTTGCCACCGGCGGCGGCGACGCGCTGGCGCGCCCATGCGCGTGCGGCGGCGGCGGGAGACCTCGGAAAGGTGTGTTCGACGTTCGGCGCCGCCAACGGCGGGCGATACAGATCGACGATTTCGACGGTCGCGGCGTTGAATCGGATCGGCGCCAGGTGCGCGAACGTCAACTCCGGCAGCAGTGGGGCATCGCTGGTCGCGCACGAGGCAAGCGCCAGGCCGGCCACCACCCCCAAGCCAAGAACGCCGATCTCTCTCCTGGTAATCATCACCCATCGTTAGCAGCGGGCGCGGGCGCGCTCAATCAGAAACTGCTCCCAAATCCACGGCCGCCATTTCATACACGGTGCCGCAGAACTCACACGTCACGGTCACGATGCCGTCCTCGGCCATGTCGTCCAACTCCTCGGGCGGGAACGACTGCAACATCCGGTCCACGCGCTCGCGGCTGCACCGGCACCGCGCCTCGACCGGCATCGGGCGCCACACCCGCACATCGTCGCCCGGAAACAGTCGGCGCAGCATGCGCCGCGGCGAAAGCCCGGGGTCCAGCAGTTCGGACCGCCGCGTGCTCTCCACCACGGCCCGGGCGCGATCCCATTCGTCGTCGACGGCGAGCGTCCCGCCGGGTGGCGGCATACGTTGAATCAGAACGCAGCCTGCTCGCCACGCGCCGTCCTGCACACGACCTGCGTCCAGGCGCATCGCAGCTTCCAATTGGTCCGACTGACGCAGATACGCGTGAATGCTGTCGGCCACCGAGCCGCCGACCAGCGGTACGATCCCCTGGTACCGCTCTGCCTGCGGCCCGGTCTCGACATTGAA
>JAQBXG010000025.1 GCA_027625125.1 Pseudomonadota bacterium | reverse complement strand
CCGCTCGCCCGCGACATTCTCCCCTTCGAAAACGACAAGGATTTCAAGTGTCTGTCGGCCGTAGCTGAGTCGTGATCAGAAGCCGCAGTACATCGGTGTCGTGGTGCGGCGGCGGCGTCGTGCGGCCGGTGATCCATTCGTAGATGTCCGGATCGGATTCCAGCAACAGCGCCTCATACGCGGCGAGTTGGGCGTCCCCGAACCCGCCGAGATGACGGTCCGCGAAGGTGCCGAGCAACAGGTCGATTTCCTTCGTTCCGCGGTGCCAGCTGCGAAACCGAAGGCGTTTCCGCCGCACCTCCCGTGGATCGTTCATCCCTGACCTATACGGACTGGCGGCGAGCCTGTCAGCAAGGCATTGTCGCGCGATGCGACCCGCCGTGCTGAACCCGTTGTTTGCCGAGTTGACCGGGCTGAAGGGGGTCGGGCCACGCATCGCCCGGGCCATCGAAGCCGCCGTCGGTGGCACCCACGTCGTTGATTTGCTGTGGCATTTCCCGTCCGCGGTGATCGACCGGCGGTTCGCGCCGAAGATCGCCGACATTCCCGACGGCGCCCTGGTGACGGTGACGGCGACGGTCGGCCCCCACCAGGTACCGCGTCACAAGCGGCAGCCCTACCGCGTGACCCTGCACGACGAAACCGGGGAGTTGACGCTGGTGTTCTTCCGCGCCAACGCCGACTACCTGAAGCGGCAACTGCCCGAAGGCGCCGTCCGCGTGGTCAGCGGCCGCGCCCAGGCCTTTGGCGGCGGCATGCAGATCACCCATCCCGACCACATCGGCACCGCGGCGGAGCAACAGTCGCTGCAGGCGATCGAGCCCACCTATCCGCTGTCGGCGGGGGTAAGCCGGAAACCGATGCAAAAGGCGGTGCGGGCGGCCGTGAACCTGGCCCCGCCGCTGCCCGAATGGCTCGACCCGGCGCTGGTCGCGCGCGAGGGTTGGGCGCCCTGGCGCGAGTCGCTGCTGGCCGCCCACGCGCCCGGCGGCGAGGCCGACCTGGTCCCGGAAACCGCCCCCCGCCGCCGGCTCGGTTACGACGAACTGCTGGCGAACCAGCTCGCGCTGCTGCTGCTGCGCCGCAATATGCGGCGCAAACCTGGGCGCGCGATCACCGGGGACGGCGGGCTTCGCAACCGCGTTCTCGGCGCCCTGCCCTATCGCCTGACCGCCGCCCAATCCCGCGCGCTCGACGAAATCCTCGGCGACATGGCCGCCCCCAGCCGCATGTTGCGGCTGTTGCAGGGCGATGTCGGCAGCGGCAAGACCGTCGTCGCGTTGCTGGCGATGCTGGCGGCGGTCGAAACCGGCGCCCAGGCGGCGTTGATGGCGCCGACCGAAATCCTGGCGCGGCAACACCATGCGGTGCTGAACCGGCTGTGCGAGGGCGCGGGCGTGCGGATCGGCCTGCTGACCGGGCGCGGTCGCGGCAAGGGCCGGGATTTGCTGCTCCGGCACGTCGCCGCGGGCGCGGTGCAGATCGTTGTCGGGACCCATGCGCTGTTTCAGGACGAGGTGGCGTTCAACGACCTGGCGCTGGCGGTCGTCGACGAACAGCACCGCTTCGGCGTGCATCAGCGCATGGCGCTGGCGGCGCGGACCTCCGGGCCGCCGCCGGACATTCTGGTGATGTCGGCGACGCCGATCCCGCGCACGCTGACGTTGACCGCCTACGGCGACATGGATGTCTCGCGGCTGGACGAAAAACCGCCGGGGCGGCGTCCGGTCGCCACCGGCGTAATGCCGGCCGGCCGGCTCGACGAAGTGGTGGCGCGGCTGGTGGCCGCCGTCGCAGGCGGTGCGCGGGCCTATTGGGTCTGCCCGCTGGTGTCGGAATCCGGCGCCCTCGACGCCGCCGCGGCCGAGGACCGCTACGCCGCGCTGCAAACCGTGTTCGGCGACCGCGTCGGCCTCGCCCACGGCAAGATGAAGCCCGCCGCCCGCGACGATGTGATGGCGCGCTTCGCCGCCGGCGACCTTTCGGTGCTGGTGGCGACCACGGTCATCGAAGTCGGCGTCGACGTGCCCGAGGCGACGGTGATGGTGATCGAACACGCGGAACGGTTCGGGTTAGCGCAGCTACACCAGCTGCGCGGCCGGGTCGGCCGCGGCGGCGCGGAATCGAGCTGCGTGCTGTTGTATGCGCCGCCGCTGACGGAAACCGCGCGGGCGCGGCTGGAGATCCTGCGCCGGACCGAGGACGGGTTTCGCATCGCCGAGGAAGACCTGCGCCTGCGTGGCGCCGGGGAAATCCTCGGCACGCGCCAGAGCGGCCTGCCGCAGTTTCGCGTCGCCGACCTTGCCGCCCATGCCGATCTGTTGCCGGTGGCGCGGGACGATGCTTATGCGCTGCTGGAGCAGGACCCGGAATTGAAATCCCCGCGCGGATCGGCGCTCCGGACGCTGATGTATTTGTTCGGGCGGGATGCGGCGATCGCGTTGATCGGCGCCGGCTGATTACTCCGCCAGGGCCTTCGGCTGCGCGACCACGCGCGGATCGGCGTGCGGCGCTCCTTGCTCGGGCGGCACCATGATGCCGCCCGAAATCACGAGCTTGATCCCCTCCTCCACCGACATTTGCAGCGGCACCACCGTGTCGTGGGGCACGAACAGCAGAAATCCGGAAGTCGGGTTCGGCGTCGTCGGCAGGAATACGTTGATCATCTTCGATGTCGTGATCGTCTGGATTTCGCCTTCGGTGGTGCCGGTGATGAATCCGACCGCCCAGATTCCCTTGCGCGGGTATTCGACCAGCACCACCTCGCGGAACGACCGCGACGACTGCGCCAGCACGGTCTCGAAGATCTTCTTCAGGGTGCCGTAGACCGAGCGCACGACAGGCATGCGGTTTACGATCCGGTCGCCGGTCCGGACAAGCCAGCGACCGAGAAAGTTCGCCGCCAGCGCGCCGACCAGGGTCAGGAACACAAAGGCGATCAACAGCCCGATCCCGGGCACGGCGAACGGCAGGTAGGTCTGCGGCAGGTAGCGGGCGGGAATCAACCCGGCGATGGTTCCGTCGACGAATCCGATGAACTGCCAGACCAGAAAGATGGTAATGGCGATCGGCGCCGTGACGATGATGCCGGTAAAGAAATGGTTTCGCAGCCGGCGGGCGAACCCGCCCTGCCTTTCCCATGGCTTCTTGGGCCCGTCCGGCGAGTCGCTCTGGTCACTCATGCTGGAAGAATTTGCGGCTCTGGCGATGGATGTGCGCGCCGCAGTATAGTCCGGGCACCCATGGTTTGCCACGCAAGACGTTCCGGAGCCGGTCGCGCACGCGCCAGGATGCGCCACGGCTTGGTCATATCGGCGATGCTGCTGGCAAACGCCGCCCCGGCGCTGGCCGAGTATGACGCCGGGGTGCGGGCCTACACGTCCGGAAATTTCGTGCAGGCGCTCGCCGAGTTTCGCGAATCCGCCCGGCGCGGCCACTCCGGCGCGGAATTCATGCTGGGCGTCCAGTATTTCAACGGCGCCGGTGTCGAGCACGACCCGGCCACGGCCGCCATCTATTTTCACCTCGCGGCCGAAAAAGGCCTGCCCGCCGCGCAGCTTGCGTTCGGTTCGATTCATATTCGCGGGGTCGGCGTCTGGCAGAATCTTGTGCGGGCGCACTACTGGCTGACGCTGGCGGTGGAAAGCGGCGATCCGGATCTGAAGGCGGAAGCGGTTGCGCTCCGCAACGCCACGGCGCGGCTGATGACGACCGACGAACTGACCCAGGCGGCCGAGCTGGCCGCCGCGTGGCGGCCTGCGCGCACTGGGCTTATGCGCTTCGACCCCTAGCCGCCGGCCGCCGCGGCTTCCTCCGCGGCGCGGCGCAGACGCAGCTCATTCGACAGGTACGCCGACAGCGTATCGCCGGTCCACACGGTCAGGATTCTGCCGCGATAGGGCTGCACGAACATGAACCCGGTCCAACCGGGTGGCGCGTCCTCGGTGACCAGGACGATGCGGGCGCGCGGGTTCGCCTGGCCCCACCCCATTGCCGCGCCGGGCGACAACACGCGAAACGGGGTGTCGATCCGGCCCAGAAAATGCAATTGGCCGTGGTATTCGTTCGTAAACGCGATCTGTCGCCCCTCGCGCACTGCTTCGCGGATGAATACCGCGGCCGGGCGCAGGTCATAGGCGAACGCGACCGGCTTGATCGCGAACAGGTGCAGGGCCGAAACGATCACCAGGCTCTGGGCGGCGAGGACCATCACCACCCGCGTCGTGTTCCGCTGCCGCCACAGGATCGCCACCGCGCCGCCCGCCGCGATGGCGGCGCCGCAGAGGACCGAAATGTTTACGGCAAACTCGGGCAGATCGAGCGCCGCCAGTCCGGGTCCGGCTTGAATCCAGGCCACCAGTCCCGCAATTCCCGCGCCGACCAGCACCGTCGCCGCGCCAGGAATCAACAGGTCCCGCCCCGGTCGCCGCGCCGGCTCCGGAAGCGTCGCGGCGACGATCAGCGCAACCGCCGGCAGCAACGGAATCAGGTAATGCGGCTGTTTGCCGCTGACCAGCGACAAAATCACCAGGCCGCCGCCGGCCCAGGCGATGCAGAGCCGCAGGCCGGGATCGTCCGTCCGCCACAACCGCCGCAATCCCCGCCATACGCGCGGCCACAACAGCCACGGAAACAGCGCCAGCGGCAACAGCGGCAAATACCACCAGATCGCCCGCGCGTGGGCGAAGGATTCCGACACCCGCCCGGCCGTCTGGCCCCACAGGATTGCGGCGCGGTATTCGTCGCCGCCGGCGAATCCGGCCGGAATCGCCCACGCCAGCGCTACCACCGCGCCAAGCGCAAGCGCGCCGGCGGCGCCGGAGGCCCAGCGCCACCAATGCACGCCCTGCCCCCGCAGCCACCAGGGCGCCAGCAGCAGCGGCGGCAGCGCATACACCAGAATGACCGGGCCTTTCGCGAGGATGCCGAGGCCGACGCAGAGTCCGAACGCCGCCCAACCCGCCGCATGTCTGCCCCGCCAGACCAGCACCAGACCGGCGACCGCGCCGAGCGCAAATAACGCGTTCAGCATGTCGAACATCGTCACGGTGCCGACCACCGTCCACAGCAGCGCCCCGAACAGGATCCACGGCGCGATTGCCGCCCGCTCGGGCCGTTCCGGCCAGACCAGCCGGAACATCGATGGCATCGCCAGCACCGTGATTACCCCGAACAACGGCGCCACCAGCCGCGTCCACAACTCCGAGACGCCGAACACCAGCCACCCGGCGTCGATCAGCCAGAACAACAACGGCGGCTTGTGGCTGTACGGTTGGCCGTTCAGATGCGGCACCAGCAGGTCGCCGCGCAGCCACATCTCCCAGGCGACGGAGGCATAGCGCAGCTCGTCGATCGGCATCAGGGGCCGGGTCGCGAACACGACCCACATCAGCACGGCCCATGCCCCGGCGAGCGCTATCAGATTGCGCCGCTCCGGGGTCAACCAGGTCCGCATGATCGGTTATCCACCCGCCGTCGCCGCTTTGCGCTCGCGGAAGATCAGTTGCAGATTCCGCAGATAGATAAATACGCCGAACGCCTGGCCGACGATGAACACCGGGTCCTGACGATGAATCGCATAGGCCAGCAGGATCGACCCGCCGGCGAGGCTGAAATACCAGAACGCCATCGGAATATAGCTGCGACGGTGCTTTTCGCTCGACAGCCATTGGACGATGAATCGCAACGAGAACATCGCCTGTCCGACAAAGCCGATGGCAATCCACGTCGTCAGCGTAAAGGAGAACAGCCAGAGATCGATATCAACGCTCATTCGCCCAGGTCCTTGTGTTCGGCTTCAGGGTGTACGGCATCAGGGTGTTCGGCTTCACGGCGATCCGCAACGGATCGCGTGTCGGCGTCCACGCGCCACGGCTCCGCACGCCGCCCCAGCCACAGTACGCCCAGCACGTCCACCAGGCCTACCCACAACCGGTTGCCGACCCCGTAGTGAGACGCGCCGCTCAAGCGCGGGCGGTGACGAACCGGCACCGACTCCACCTCGCCGCCCGCCCGCCGCGCCAGCGCTGGCAGAAACCGGTGAAAATGGTCGAAGTGCGGCAGCGAAAGAAACATCTGTCGCTCGAAGATTTTCAGGCCGCAACCGGTGTCCGGTGTGTGGTCGCGCAACAGCGTCCCCCGCACGGCGTTGGCGATGCGGGACGAGGTCCGCCGCAGCCATGTGTCCTTGCGGTCACGGCGATGCCCGGCGATCATCGTTCGTTGGCGGCGGGCGCCGCCGTCGGCGATCCTGGCCCATAGCGCCGGCAGATCCGCGGGGTCATTCTGGCCATCGCCGTCCAGCGTGGCGATCCACGCGGCCGACGCGGCGGTGACGCCGCTCAGCAACGAGGCGCTTTGCCCGCGATTGCGGCGATGATCGACGATGCGCAGGTGCGGGCGGCCAACGCCGGCCGCGCGCAGCACCCCGGCGGTGCCGTCGGTCGATCCGTCGTTGACGACGACGATTTCGATTCGCCACGGGCTGCCCGCGAACGCGCGGTCCACTTCTTCGATCAACGGGCCGATATTCGCCTGCTCGTTGTGTACGGGGATCACTACGGCAAGGTCGGCGGCGGATCCGGCTTCGGTGCGCCCCATTGCGGTCCTGCGAGATCGTGCGGTGTGAAGAGGAGAGAACGGACGCCGAACGTAGACCCCGGGGCTACAGCCCACAAGGCCGGTCTACTCCCGCCACCGCGGGGATTTGACATGGTACTATCGTTTCGACGCGGCGGTTTCGCCGCGGCGAGAACAACTTTGGTTATGCCGGCACGCGGATACGGGCGAAATTGCCGCTCCCGGCAGATCCATGTTTTGTGCGGGGCCGCGTGGGCCGGTGGCCGTTGCGGCGCGCAGGGCGGAACTGGCGGGGGCGGCACAGGGCATTCGGGGCATGGCAAGCAAAAGTACGGGCAAAGCGACACCGGATGGCGGCAAGCCGACGAAATCGCGGTCGCTGCTGCCGCTGCTCGTCGTCGTCGCGATCGTGGTTCTGGCTACCGCCGGCGGCGCGTGGTTCGTGCTGACGTCGGGCCAGGACGGACCGGAGATACATGTCGTCAGCGGCGCCGCCTCGGTACCGGCGCCGGGGGTGCTGCTGGTGAACCGGCAATGGATCCACCTCTTCGGCGTTCGCCCGCCGCAGCGGGACGGCGACTGTAGCGCGCCCGATGGTCAGCCCTACCAGTGCACGCTGATATCGGCGACCAAATTGGCGGTGCTGGTGCTGGGCAGGCATGTCACCTGTGAAGTCTGGACCCTCCCCGGCGACGACACCCGGTGGGGCATCTGCGCGGCTGGAGCCGCCGACGAAGGCGGCGGGCACGGCGCCGACGCGGCCGCGCCCGCGGCGGACGGACACGAACCGGTGGCGGACGCCGACGCCGCCCCGCACGATGCCGAGGCGGAAGACGCCCACCCGCCGGATGAGGAGAAGACGGTCAACGGTGCGCTGGTGCGCGCCGGCTGGGCGCTGGCGGATCCACGCATGTCGCGGGAATTCCTGCCGCAGGCCGAGGCCGCCGAGCGCGAGCACGCCGGCCTGTGGAACGGCATGATCACGACACTGGAGCCGTTCGGCGACAGCGCGATCGGACTGCCGGAGGTCCTGAGCGGCGACACCCTCGATATCGGCGCATCGCGAATTCACCTGGACGGCCTGGATGCCCCGGATCCATTGCAGACCTGCAAGGTCAAAGGCCACGCTTACGAGTGCGGGCTGCTGGCCCATGCCTACCTGATCGAACTCACTGCCGGTCGCACGGTCCGGTGCGAAACCCGGCGGGTGCCGGCCACCGGACGCAACTTCTGAACCTGCGGCGAAGATCGCGGCGTGGCGGTGCTGCCGGAAGCCTCGTATGCGCTGGCAATGCTGCGGGCAGGTTGGGCCGTCGCCACCGAGGACGCCCCGTCCGTGTACCATCAGGCCGAGGCTGCGGCCCGCGAAACCCATGTCGGCATGTGGGCGGGTGAATTCGTGACCCCCGAGGCGTGGCACGGCGGTGCGCGCGTCGACCAGCCAGAGGAGGCCGGCGGTGGCGGTCATTAGGCTCGTCACGCTGTTCGCCGCGATGCTGTTGGCGTTTCCGGCGACGGCGGAGCGGATCACCGGATCGGCCCGCGTCCTCAGCGGCGGCATTCTGGTGATCGGCGGGCAATGGATCTACCCACTCGGAGTTTGGGCGCTGGAGGACTACGAGACCTGCGGACTGGACGACTTCGAAGTTCCCTGCGGGCGGATCGCAATGGGAATGCTCGCGGCGATGGTGGCGGGCAAGCAGCTGACCTGTGACGTCGAGCAGTTTCCCGACGACACCCGACTTTGGGGTTACTGCACCGATGCGGCCGTCGAACCCGACAGCCCCATCCGCGTCCTGAACAATCTCGGACGCCGCCTGGTCGCCAGCGGCTGGGCGTTTGCCGACACCCAGCATACCCAGGAGTTTTTGGGCGACGCCCGTGCGGGGGAAGTCGCTGGACGCGGAATGTGGAGCATGCGCCGCCACACGCCGGATTCAGTGCAGAAACAGGTGACCGGCGAAGCCCGTGTCGTCGACGAAACCACGCTGCTGATCGGCAATGCGCCGATCCGCCAGTACGGCATCGAGGCGCCGGAGTTGGGGCAAAGGTGCGAGCGCAACGGTCACCGCATCGCTTGCGGTGTTCTGGCCCGCGCGCATCTGACTTCGTTGATCATCGGCGACGCGGTCACTTGCGAGTTGCGCCGCGTGACCGGCGACGATCGCGTGTTCGGTGTCTGCGGCAAGGCCGGGACCGGGGCGCTGGAAGGGATGGCCGGGACCCTGAATGGACTGATGGTCGAAGCCGGCTGGGCGCTCGCGGCGACGGACATCACCGATACGTATGTTTCGGTGGAACAGTCCGCGCAATCTTCGCGGCGCGGGCTGTGGGGCTATCAATTCCTGCGCCCGGCCGAATGGCGCCGCGGGGCCCAGGAATAAGCACCGAATTCGCGCGACGGCCGGATTTCGCTCGACCTGGCGTGACCCGGCATCCGGCACGGAACGGCCGCGAGGCACGGAATACGCCGTTCGCGAGACGGTTCGGGCCTGCCTGATACACGCGTTTACGACTGCGAAACATACGGACCACAGCCCGTTGACCGTCGTGGCGTCATATACCAACGGCAACAGTAGTGGTGCCCAGCCCTCAGGATAGCGACGGATTGATGCTCAAGCGAATCCTCGTAGTCGATGATTCCCGGTTCGTCCTCAAAATAGCGAAAAAAATGCTGGGGGATCTCGGGTACGCGGATGTCGTCGAAGCGTCCGACGGGCATGAAGCCCTGGCGGCCGTTCATGCGCACCAGCCCGACCTAGTCCTTTCAGACATCAACATGCCGAACATGGACGGCCTGGAATTCATGCGAAAGCTGTCCATGACGGAACATCGACCGCAGATCATCCTGATGAGTTCGTCGGATGCCCGCGTGCTGAACACCACGCGCGAGTTGGCGATGGCGCATTCGCTGCGGGTAATCGGTGTAGTCGAAAAACCGCTGAGCGCGGCGGCGCTGGATGCGTTGATGCGGCAGTATGCCGACATCGACGGATCGGACGACCGCCGCCCGACAATGACCGCGGAACAAGTACAGGAAGCGTTCGCCGCCAACTGCGTCGTGCCCGTGTATCAGGCGATCGTCAATCTGGGCACCGAACAGATTGTCGGGGTCGAGGCATTGGCGCGCCTGAATCACGACGGCCACATGGTGCCGCCGGGCGCTTTCCTTCCGGTGGTTGAAGACCTTGGCCTGATGGCCGAATTGACCCATCACATGATGCGAAGTTCGTTTCGCGACTGGGCATCGTGGCGCAAGGACGGGATCGACTTCTCTCTGGCCATCAACATGACCGTCAAGGTCCTGTCCGACCTGGAAATCGTCGGTGCCGTCGTCGACATTGCGTCGTCTTTGGGAATGAACCTGTCGCGGCTGACGCTGGAGATGACTGAATCCCAGATCATGGAGGATGTGCGGGCGCCGCTGGAGGTCCTGACCCGACTGCGGCTGAAGGGCGCCGGGGTTGCGCTGGACGATTTCGGTATCGGCGCATCTTCGTTTCAACAGGTGCAACGGGTGCCATGCACCGAATTGAAGATCGACAAGATGTTCGTGACCGGGGCGCACAAGGGCGAGAACGGTGACGCGGTCATGCGTGCGGGCGTCGATGTCGGCGCCCGCCTTGGACTGGATATCGTCGCCGAGGGGATCGAAACCCGCGATGACTGGGAATCAGCGAAGCGGGCCGGTTGCAATCTTGGCCAGGGCTATCTGATCAATCGCCCGATGCCGTTCGACGAATTTGCCGAATGGATGCTGCATTGTCCGTACGGCGTTACCGGCGGTCTGGCGCCCGCAAACGCCTGAGCCACCCCGCGGCGTCTATCCTGCCGCCCTCTTCGCTTTTCTGCGCCGCGCGGCCAAAAGATTGAGCGCCTCCACCCCGGCGGAAAAGGCGATGGCGAAATAGATGTAGCCGCGCGGGATATGGAAATGGAGGCCGTCGGCCACCAGCGCCACGCCGACAAGCAACAGAAACGACAGCGCCAGCATCTTCACGGTGGGGTGGTTGGCGACGAAGTCTCCGACCGGTTTCGCGGCGACGACCATCACTGCTATGGCAACGATGACCGCCGCGGCCATTACGGCGAATTGGTCAACCATGCCGACGGCGGTAATCACCGAATCCAGCGAAAACACGATATCCAGCACCATGATCTGGGCGATCACCATCGCGAAGCTGGCGCCCGGACCCTTGGGACCACCGGCGTCCTCGCCTTCGACGGAGTCGTGAATCTCGAAAGTGCCCTTGTACAACAGGAACAGACCACCTCCGGCTAAAATCACATCGCGCCAGGACACCGCCCAATCGCCATAGACAAAGATCGGCGCCGTAAGGCGCGTGATCCAGACGATGCTGGCCAGCAGCAGCAGCCGAAGAACCAGCGCGCCGGCCAGGCCGACGACCCGCGCCCGTTGCGCCTGGTCCGGCGGCAGCTTCTGTGTAAGGACCGACAAGAAAATAAGATTGTCGATCGCCAATACGATCTCGAGTGCCGACAGCGTCAGGAACGCGGCAACGATCTGCGGATCGAAAATGTTCAAGTGCCGGACTCCGATGGGACGCGGCAGCCGACGCGGCTATTCCTCGACGCAAGCGAATTCGAGCGTATTCAGCTTCACTTCCTGTGGTCCGTCGTGCGAGTTGACGATGAATTTGGCGCGCAACAGGTTCCGCATATTGGTCGACGCCTCGGCCAGCTTGTCGTCCGCAAGATCGATGCGGCACAACCCCGTCGCCGCGTCCCGCGCGGACACCGCGTCGAACAACGCCCCCATGGTCAACGCAAAACGCCCCGGCACATTGGCTTCGTCGAAATTGACCGGCGCGCAGTCGGCGCCGTCGGCGGCGCACATCAATCCGCCGACCTCGCCGGTGGCGCGAAACGCCGCCTGGGCCGGGGTTGCGGCCGCGACGCCCGCAGCCAGAATGACGGCGGCCGACAGGCCGCCCAACCTTGTCGCAGACATATGAATCTCTCCTTGCCGAACCGCCATCGCGCCGGGCGATTGTTGCCGCGCCGCGCTTGGCCCGTCAAGTTGCCGCCGCGTGCGATGAACTCGCCCGCCCGAATCGGATGGTGTATGATGGCTGCGGCGTGCCGCCGCCAACATCTTGCGCCTGGCCGAAAGGGAATCCGGATGTCGAGCGAAGGATTGCATGCCCCGCGGGAGCGCCTGCGAAAGACGACGCTGGCGATGCACTAGGCGATTGCATCGCTGATGGAAGAACTGGAGGCCGTCGACTGGTACCGGCAGTGCGCCGACGATTGCGACGACCCGGTGCTGAAAGAAATCCTGCTGCACAACATGCGCGAAGAAATGGAGCATGCGGCGATGGTGCTGGAATGGATCCGCCGCAACGACCGCGATTTCGAAAAGGAACTGAAGGAGTACCTGTTCACCGACGGTGATCTCGCCGCCCACGAGGAAACGGCGGCCGGCGGATGAGCGGCGGTGGCCGGGCGGCGTCCGCCGCCCGTGCGCCGGACGACGATCAGTAGTCCAACTCCCAGCGGATTCCGAACAGGCTTTCTCCTGCTCCACCGCCCTCGCTTTCCAGAACCACCGTGGGCAACACTGTCCACTCGATGATTGCCCGCGAGGTTGCGGGCCCGGCTCCGGCGCCACCCTGCCGCAAGCCGACATACAGGTCGTCGCGAAGGTACCGCCCGGCCTCGACGCGCAACGGTTCCGCCCCGGGACCGCCAGGGGTCAGGCTCAGAACGTCGAGCCCCAGGCGGTCGCGCGCCGTGTCGAGCAAGCCTTCTTCGCCTTCGGTCAGGGAGCGCAGGGCCTGCGCCAGTTGGATCGCTTCCAGCGCGCTAAGACGGCCGATGCCGCGGCCAAACATCACCCGGGCGAGGACTTCGTCCTGCGGCAGCGGAGGATCGGAGGTCAGCGTGATTTCCGGTGCCGCAGCCGTGCCGCGAACCAGGATTCGGGCCGCGAACTCGGCTTCGCGATACACCGCGGACAGATCGAGCCTGGCCCCGCCCAGGTTGCCGGGCTCGAACGTCACGGTCCCGGCCTAGATGGTGAACAAACGGCCCGCAAAACTGAATCCGCCGCGGACGGGATCCAGCTTGCCGACGATTTGCGGCGACTCCGTGGTGCCGCCAACGTGGAAGGTTCCCCGCCATTCGGAATCCAGTCCGCGCCCGCGAACAAAGAGGCGGTTCGGCACTTCCAGATTGACCTCGAGCGCGACGGCGCCGAACCGCGCGATCGCGGCTTCGTCCTGCACCGGCGCTGGCGGCGTCGCCAGACCTGTCTCGCGCACGACGAGTTCCCGGTCCGGGGCTGGCAATCCCGCCGCCAGGCGCACTTCGACATTTGACGTCTGGACTTCGCCGGCGAGCGTGGAGGATTGCAGGTCGCCAGACCATCGCAGCGACAGGTCTGTCACCACGCCGAGGTCGTCGCGCCGCACCACCGCGCCGTCATCGACGACGACCCGCAGGTCAAAGGCTGGGCCACCCCGGCCCCAGCCGAGCTCGCCGGTGGCGGCAAGCGTACCGCCGCCGGCGACGGACGCGTCCAGGGCCAGCAACCGGAGCGATTCGCCGTCGCCTGCGAATTCGGCGGTGATCGGGTCGAGGTTCAGTCCGAGTCCGTAGTGCGCGAAGGTCCCGTCGCGGATTAGGATCGCGCCCTGCGCTCGAGGCGCGCCGACGGTTCCGTCCACGAGGATCTCGACCTCTGCCGCGCCGCCGAGCGCCCAATCGTCGGCCCCGAGCAGCAGCGCCAGCGGCGTCAATTCGCCGCGCCAGGCGAGGTC
>JAQBXG010000024.1 GCA_027625125.1 Pseudomonadota bacterium | reverse complement strand
CAGTTGGTTAGAGCAGCGGAATCATAATCCGCGTGTCGGCGGTTCGAGTCCGCCCCCCGCTACCATTTCCGGGCGTCAGACGGCGATCCCGGCCGCCACGTGCGCCTCGTTCGAAAACCGCAACACGCTGTCGCCGAATCTCTCCGCGACCAGCTCTGCCAACCCCGCTCGGACGCGCTCGGCGCCCTCCGGGCCGACACGATTCAGCACGGCGACCGCCTGCGGCGCGGACTTGCTGATCAGCTCCCAGAACGCGTCGCTGTCGCTGACCTCGAACGGGTGGGCCACAGTTCCACAGGTTCAGCACATGTGCCAACGGCCGCCCCCAACCACTTGTATTTCTGCGGCTATCCGAATAAGTAATCGCGTCCGGGGGACGCCGGACAGCACCCTCGGAGGGGCAAAGGGCGCAGAATGACCAACCTGATTGAAGTCGACTCCGTTACGAAGCGGTTCGGCGCCATCATTGCGGTCGACGACGTCAGCTTTACCGTCCGGCGGGGCGAGGTGCTGGGGTTTCTCGGCCCCAATGGCGCCGGCAAATCGACGA
This sequence comes from Pseudomonadota bacterium, assembly GCA_027625125.1. Lineage (GTDB taxonomy): Bacteria > Pseudomonadota > Alphaproteobacteria > UBA2966 > CAIVPW01 > JAQBXG01. The sequence continues at coordinate 13,130 of JAQBXG010000024.1, read as the reverse complement.
CGATGCGTGTCATCACCGGGTATCTGCCCCCCACCATCGGGACGGCGCGGGTCTGCGGCCAGGACATCCAGACCCATCCGGTCGAGGCCAAACGCAAGATCGGCTTCCTGCCCGAAGGCGCGCCGCTCTATGGCGACATGTCGGTGCAGGGGTTCCTCGAGTTCATCGCCCGCATTCGCAATCTGTCCGGAAAGCACAAGAAGAGCCGCATGGATGACGTCATCGAGCGCATGGGCCTTGCCGAGGTCCTGTTTCAGCGCGTCGAAACGCTGTCAAAGGGATACAAGCGTCGCGTCGGCATGGCCCAGGCGATTCTGCATGACCCGGACGTACTGATCCTCGACGAACCGACCGACGGCCTCGATCCCAACCAAAAGCACCATGTGCGCGAGCTGATTCGCGATATGGGGTCAGACAAGGCGATCATCATCTCGACCCACATCCTCGAAGAAGTGGACGCGGTTTGCACTCGCGCGCTGATCATCGACCGCGGAACCGTCGTGTTGGACGGCACCCCCGGCGACCTGCACGCCAGATCCCGTCATCACAACGCGGTGGTTCTGCGCATGAAGGGGGACGAGGCCAATCGGGCCGCCAAGCTGCTGCGGGCGATTCCGGATGTCGGCAGCGTCGAAAAGCTTGACGCCGCGGACGGCGTCTCGCTGCTGGTCGTGCCCCGTGAAGGCAAGTTCGTCGCCGAAGCGGTCGGAGCGGCGGTGCGGGAAAACAATATCCAGGTCGTCGAAATGCACACCGAGGCCGGAAAGCTCGACGAAGTCTTCCGTCAGCTTACGGTCGGCGAGGAGGCGGCATGAGAGAACTGCGGATCATCACGATGCGGGAGTTTTTCGCGTATTTCGCGACGCCCCTGGCCTATGTCTTTCTGGTGATCTTTCTGGCCGGCGCGGGCGCAGTGACGTTCTTTATCGGTGATTTCTTCTCGCGACGCCAGGCTGACCTGTTTTCGTTCTTTTCGTTCGTTCCGTGGCTGTTTCTGGTGCTGATTCCGGCCGTCGGCATGCGCCTGTGGGCCGAGGAAAGAAAGTCCGGCAGTATCGAACTGCTGATGACATTGCCGGTGACGACCGGACAGGCGGTCGGCGGCAAGTTCCTCGCCGCGTGGCTGTTCACCGGCATCGCCGTCGTGCTGACGTTCCCGCTGTGGATTTCGGTCAACTACCTGGGTGATCCCGACAACGGCGTCATTCTTGCGGGCTACGTCGGCACCATGCTGATGGCCGGCGCGCTGCTGGCGCTCGCCGGGTGCCTGTCGGCGCTGACCCGCAACCAGGTCATCGCCTTTGTGGTCGGAACCGCGGCCAGCTTCCTGTTCATGATGAGCGGTCTCGATCTGGTCCTCAGCGTGTTCAAGGGGTGGGCGCCACCGTATGTGATCGACATGATCTCGGCGCTGTCGTTCCTGACCCATTTCCAGACGATCTCCCAGGGTCTGCTGCACCTGCCGGCGCTGGTCTTTTTTGCGACGATGATCATCGTCTGCCTGTTCATCAATATTCAGATCGTCGAGTTGAAAAAGGCCGGGTAATGAGCGGTTTGTTTGCCAGGATCGAGCAGCTGGACCGGTCGGTCGTTTCGACCATCGGCATCATTCTCGCGGTCGTCCTGTTCCTGTCGGTGAACCTGTACTCCATTCTGGCGCTGAACGGCGCCCGCTCAGACTTGACCGAAGGCAAGCTGTTCACGCTGACCGATTCGACCCGTCAGGTGCTGGCGGATCTGAAGGAACCGATGACGTTGCGGCTGTACCAGTCCGAGGCGCTGCTGGTCGCGGTGCCGCAGCTTAACGTCTACGCCGAACGGGTGAACGAGCTGCTGCGGACGTATTCCGAACTGTCGAACGGCCTGATCCGGTTCGAAGTCGTGAATCCGGTGCCGTTCTCGTCCGAGGAAGATCGCGCGATCCAGTTCCAGTTACGCCCGTTTCAGCTGAACGCCCAGGGCGAAAACGGCTATTTCGGTCTCGTCGGCAGCAACACGACCGACGATATCGAAACGGTGCCGTTCCTGTCGCCGGACCAGGAGCCGTTCCTGGAATATGAATTGACCAGTATGGTCATTACCCTGGCCAGTCCGCGCAAGAAGGTCGTCGGGGTCATCGACGGCATCGGCGTGATGGGCCGGGAGAACGGCCCGCCGATGGCGCTGATCCGCCAGATGCAGCAAATCTACGATGTCCGCACGCTGGTCTTCGATCCGGAGGTCATTCCACCGAACGCCGACGTGCTGATGATCGTGCATCCGTTCAACTTGCCGGTCCGTTCGCAGTATGCGATCGAGCAACACATTCTTGCGGGCAATCCGGCGATCATCTTCATCGATCCGTTCGCCGAAAATTCGCCGACCGATCCGCAGAACCGCAACAACTATCTGTTCCCGACTTCAACCCTGGCGACGCTGTTGAACAAATGGGGCGTCGAAATGCCCGACGATAGCGTCGTCGGCGACCGCCAGATGGCCCTGCGTATTTCCGGATTCGGCGGCCCCAACCAGGTTGTCACCGACTACCTGCCGTGGCTGCGGATACCGGCCGAGGCATTCAATGCCGACGAAGCGATCACCGCGGGGCTGCAACTGATGCGGATGACGTCGGCCGGCTCGCTGCGCGCCGCTGGCAACGATAACATCACCTTGACTCCGCTGATTCAGTCGACCCGCGATTCAAACATGATCCGAACGGTCGACATCCGCCGCCGCGGCGACCCCAACGAGTTGCTCGAAGCGTTCGAGGCCAGCGGCGTGCGGCAAAACCTGGCGATCCGCATATCCGGCATCGTGCAGACGGCGTTTCCCGACGGGCCGCCACCGCTCCAGCGTCCGGATGAAGTTGCACCGGACTTCCGCGAGCCGGACCAGATCATCGAATCGGTTCAGCCGATCAATGTCATCATCGTCGCCGATGTCGACATGCTTGCCGACAGTCACGTGGTCAATCCACAAACAGGCCAACCCGCTTCCAACAACGCCGACTTCGTCATCAACTCGGTCGAGACGCTGGCCGGAGGAGGGGCGCTGATCGGCCTGCGGGGCCGCGGCCTGTCCCATCGGCCGTTCACCACCGTGGCGGAAATCGAGGACGCGGCGCGCGAAAAATATTTCGAGACGGAACAGCGCCTTTCGGCGGAGTTGGACGAAACACAACGTCAGTTGGCGCAGCTCCAGGGCCTGAACCGCGCCGATGTACAGTTCGAGCTTCTGACCCAGGAAGAGCAGAACACGATCATCGAATTCAACAGGCGCATGCTGACGCTGCGCCAGCAACTGCGCGACGTGCGCCGGGCGCTCGGCGAGGACATCGAGCAGCTTGAATCGCGCCTCCAATTCTACAACATCGTCGCAATTCCGCTTGTGGTCGCCGCGTTCGGTTTGGGCATTGCGGTGCTGCGCCGTTCCCGGCTGCGACGCGCCCGTGCTTCGATCAGGAGACGCGCATGACCCCCCGGACATTTGTCGCGCTTGCGGGGGCGACGGCGTTGGGCTTGATTGCCGCGGCAGGTACGGTGATTCAGGAAAGCCGCCTGGCTGGCCAGACCGTCGTCCTCGACGAGGCATTCTTTCCGGAGCTGGTGAAACGGGCCAACGACGTCGCTCGCTTGACCTACCGCACCCCGAACGAAGAAGCGGTCGTGGAGTTGAAGGACGGCGATTGGGTGTTTACGTCCCGCGCCGGCTATCCGGTGCAGTCGGGCAACGTGCGCAGTGTCGTCGCTTCCGTCGCAGCGCTGCGGCGGCTGGAACCAAAGACCAGCGACCCCGAAAAATACGCTCGCCTCGCCGTCGAGGGCCTGGATGTCGAAGGCGGCCTGTCTCGCGAGATCGTGATGGAAACGGCGGACGGAGACGTATTGGCGGCGGTCATCGTCGGCCGCGTCAGCGCCATCATGCAATTCGACCCATTGGGCGGCACCTATGTGCGCGAAATCGGCGACCCGGTTTCGTGGCTCGCACGCGGCACGATCGCCCTGCCGCCGACCGCCCTTGATCTGATGAATCGCATGGTCTTCCACGTGCCGGGGCCGGACATTCGCGAAATTCAGGTCTGGGAAGGCGGTGAAAGCGTCTTGCTTGTCGACAAGCGCGAAGACGAGGCCGGTGTCCTGCGCTACATCCTTACCGAAGAAGGCGACGGGATTCGCGCCAGCGACGCGGCGGTCAAACAGCTCGCCTCCGGCATCGTATCGTTCACGTTTGACGATGTCGCGCCGGTTGCCGACGTCGAATTTCCAGCCGACGGGCGGCGCATCGCCTTTCGCACATTCGACGGTATGGAACTGTTGCTGACCCTTGCCAAAATCGACGAAACCGAAGCCTGGCTGAAGGCGGAAATCAGCCTCGTCGAAGGTGCAACCGGCACCGAGCGTGCCGAACGGTTCCGTAACGCGACCGAAGGCTGGGCATTCCGGCTGCCGTCACACAAGCGCTCGATATTGCTTCGGGACGCAGCGGGCCTGACCGAGCCGATCCCCGATCCGAACGCGGTGAACCAGCCGCCGCTGCCGCCGGGGTTCGGGCTGCCAGGCGGCGCCCTGGGCCGTCCGGCGCTCCCCGGTCTGGGCCGCTAGCGGACAAAAAAAGCGCCCGCCCGGGTTCCCGGGCGCGCGCGAATTCTCACGAGATCGGTACCGCCGATCAGGTGCCGTTGTCTTTCATAAAGGCAATCAAGTTCGGAATATCGGCCGGGTTGGCGCCCGGGAACTTCATCTTGTTGCCGGCGACAAAGTCGGCCGGCGCGGCAAGCCACTGGGCCAGCGTATCGTCATCCCAGACGATCGCGGCGGCCTTCAGCGCGTCGGAATAGTTCTCAAAGCCTTCGACGGTGCCGGAGGTCTTGCCGACGATGCCGAACAGGTTCGGTCCGACCCGGTGCGGTTCGCCCTCGCCGATGGTGTGGCAGGCGCGGCAGCGGATAAACGCCCGCAAGCCGGCCGCTGCATCCTGCGCCATCTGCACTTCACCCTGCGGCTGCGCTACGCCGGTGGTCGACAGTCTTGCGTTGATTTCTGCGGCGCCCACGGTTGTACTCCACGCGCCCAACCCGGCAACGATGGCCGCGGCCACGGGCAAGCGAATTCCGAACATCATCTTCTCCAACTCCTTGTTTCTGCGGACTTCCACGCCAAACTGCGGCGCGGTCACCAACTCGTGTCCCCGACCGTCGCCGTTGCGCCGCCGGTCCCCGGAACGGGGCGCCCGGCCAGTTCGCCAGCGGTCCCCGTCTTTGTACCGGTCCTGCGGCGAAATGCAAGCGCATCCCGGCTTCGTGGCGCAATTGTGGCGTTGACGCTGCGCGGCCCGGTGGCTACGCTGCGACCCTTGCCGCGGCGTCTTGGAATCGAGGTTTCAGGCTTGCACCAAAGGGCCAGACGAGCCCGCTGGCAAACCGGGGTGCGTTCCCGGATTTTCTGCATTGAATGGGAGGAGGAAACTCCATGAAGTCAAAGTATCAATCGATCCGGTCGATGGTCGCACCGGTCGTCGGCGGCGCCCTTGCCGCGGCGGTCGCGTTGCCGGCCTTGTCGGCCGATGTGACTGCGTATCGGCTTGAGAATGCCGACGCGGAGCCACAGAACTGGCTCTCGACGTTTGGCAATTACCAGGGTCACCGCTATTCGCGCTTGAATCAGATCAATCGCGACAACGTTGGCGGCCTTCGCGTGGCCTACATTGTGCCGCTTGCCGGTACCGCGCTGGACGGTAATCTGAACGCCCCGAACGCCGAAGGCCCGATCAACGCTGACGGCGGCATTCTGTTCACCAACGACGGTTGGGGCAACATCTACAAGATCGATGGTCGTTCGGGGAACCGCGGCACCATCGTCTGGGTTGCCGACCCGGCTACCGACAAGGAAGCCGAGTCTCCGCGCACGCGCGGCGTCGCCCTTTGGGCCAACAATGTGTACGGAAACAACGTCGACGGCCGTGTCGTCGCGGTTGACCGTGAGACCGGCGAATTCGTCTGGGACGTTCAGATCGCGCGCACGGCGTTGGGGTACGAAAACCTCGCTGGCGGTCCCGATGCCGAGCACTTCGTGATCGGTGAAAAGTTCACCGCCGCTCCGCTTGCGGTTGGCGCCGCCGGTGGCGCGCCGTCCGACGGCATCCTGCTGGTCGGCCAAAGCGCCGGCGACTGGGGCACCCGCGGGTGGCTCGCCGGCCTCGACACCGCGACAGGCGAAGAGCTGTGGCGGACCTACACGATTCCGGCTCCGGGAGAATTCGGCCACGAAACCTGGGCCGATGACCACAACGCATGGCGCACCGGTGGCGCATCGCTGTGGACCACGGGTACCTACGATCCGGATTCGCGCCTCACCATTTGGGGCACGGCCAATCCGGTGCCGATGTTCGACCCGGAATTCCGTCCCGGTGACAACCTCTACACCGACAGCGCCGTCGCCTTTAACGTCGATGACGGCTCGATCGCCTGGTATTTCCAGTACATTCCGAACGAATCCTGGGACTACGACGAAATCGGCGTGAATCTGCTTTATGACGTCGATGGCCAGAAGCGCATGGGCCATTTCGCGCGGAACGGCTTCTACTATCAGTTCGACCGCACCGACGGCACGTTCATCGGCTATGGCCAGTACGTGGCCGAAGTGACCTGGACTGCCGGGCTCGATCCGAAGACCGGCCTGCCGATCGAATATGATCCGTCCAAGCTGGTGCAGACCTACATTCCGGCGACCCGCAACTCGCGGAGCAATCCGGAGGTTATCTCGTGCCCGACGCCGGCCGGTGGCCTGCGTTGGCAGCCGCCGGCGTTCAACCCCGTCAAGATGCTTGCGTATGGCGCGGGTGACGACGGTTGCACGACCGTGACGGTGGGCGTCGAGGAAGTCGTCGGCGCGGCCGGCGGCAACCCGAAGGGTCCGGGCGCGATCTTCCTCGGTGGCGGCGGCGGATTCACTTCTCCGTTCGGCTCGCTGACGGCGATGGATGTGCTGACCAACCGGGTCGCGGCGAAGCAGACCGTGCCGTGGGGCAACCAGTCCGGCGTGATGGCGACGGCCGGTGGCCTCGTCTTCACCGTCAATCGTGACGGTTCGATCGTCGCTTACAACGACGAAGACCTGACCGAGATGTGGAGCTTCAACACGGGCATCACCACCAAGGCGCCGATCACTTCGTGGGCCGTTGGTGGCAAGCAGTTCATCGGCGTGTTCATGAACGGACGCGCCGGTACCGGCTACGATGATCTGGCGACCCAGATCTCCGATGCCTTCATCATCGTGTTCACGCTGTAAACCGGCACAACGTAGACACAAAAAGGGACGGGCCGGCAATTTGCCGGCCCGTTCTTTTTGTCGTCTTCCGTTCGGTCGGGATCAGCCCGCGGCGGCGGCGATCTCCGCTGCGGTGCGATACAGCCGGCAACGTTCCGATCCCGGCGAGAAGTATTCCTCGCACTCTTCCCGCGAAATCTCACCGCGGCCGACGACCTTGGCGAACATATAGTCCAGCAAGGCGTCGATCTCGCGCTGGATCAGGTTGCGTTCGGCCTTGAACGGCACCAGGTTCCCGGCTTCCGCCCGGGTCATGCCAAAGCAGCGGTGGTCATCATCGGTCCACGCGAGCCGAGAAAAGAACGGCATCTCGGTGCCCGGCAGCCCGCATTTGATGACTTCCTCAAGGGCCGCACGATCCATCACGGTTTCGCGCAGATTGGCGCCCTGCGGGGCGCGGTCATCCTCACCGACGCCGCCCAGTCCCGACCATGCGTGGCACCGGGGACAATCCGCCTTGCCTTCCCACGTGCGCTTGCCGAGAGACAGGTTCTGCGAAAAAGCATCGCCGGCAATGACGATAGCGGCGACGGCGGCGAAGATGTAGATTGCGAAAGTGGCGAATCGGCTGCGAACCGAAGGTGCGTTCAGGACACCCATTTGACTACTCCTCTCAAGCGGCTTGCGGAACGGCCACACATTACCTAGGCGGGCCGCCACTCTCAATGCCCTGGCTTGACAACGGTTCGGCAACACGTACGTTTCACGCAGCAATTCAGGAGGTTGGTGATGGCTCAGGGAGTCTGCCGCGTTGTGGCGCCAGCGGCCTTGGCGGTGGCGTTGTCGGCGTCGCCGCTGGCGGCGCAAGACGGGGAGTTTGTGCCCCTCGAACGCGACATTCGGTCGGTCTGGGACCTGCAACTGGGCGCCCATGCCAAAGAATTGAACGCCGTGGACTTTGGCCAATACGCGTGCGGCACCAACGGCGGACCGCCCTCGCTTGTGGTTTCCGGATGGACCGACTACGCCCTGTGTAGGGCCGAAGAGGAGACCGGCCTGCATGAAATCTATTTCCGCTACGACGACGACTACGAATACTGGGCGTTGGCGCACAATCTGCCATTACGGGCGGTACGCTATCGCGCGACGATCGAGGCTGAGTTCGACGTCATCGTGTCGGCGCTGTTTGACCCGGACGGATTCATGGTCGGATTCCGCATCGTCTCCGACCCCCGCGCCGATACGGAGATGCGCCAGCGGTCTGTCGTTCTGCGGTCGCACTTGATCGGCAGACTCGACGAGGCGGCGCCGTGGGAGTGCCAGGATATGGAGCCGGCGGAGGGCGAGAAGCCGTTCGGCAACATCTTCATCAAGGATCATTGCGAACAGATCGACACGGTGAACGGCCTGCGCAACGTCGTCGAGGCCCATTACTATCGCCGCGAAGGCCAGGTCGGCATCGATCCCCGCACCAACCGACAGGTGACCGGCCAGTTCTGGAGCGAAACGTGGCTCGAACAGTACCTGCTAAATCCGATCGCCGACCGCGAGGCGAGGCTCGCGGCGCTTGAAGGCGTGGACCCCATTGTGCCGGACATCCACCTGCGCGCGCGCGATTGCCCGGGCTGCGATCTTCAGGGCGCGAACCTGAAGCGCGCGGACCTGCGCGGCGCCAACCTCGCCGGGGCCAACCTCGCTGGCGCCAACCTGCACGACGCAAAGCTCACCGGGGCCGACCTCACCGGCGCCAATCTCGCCGGCGCCGACCTGAACAAGGCGGACCTGAAACGCGCCGTCCTGATCGACGCCGACCTCAGCAAGGCATTGCTATACGAGGCGCACCTCGATGCCGCCGATGCGACCGGAGCCAGTTTCTTCGAAGCGAAAATGGCGCGGGTGGAACTGATCCGCGCAAAACTGGATGGCGCCAATCTGACCTATGTCGATATGCGGGAAGGCAGACTGGGCGGCGTCAGCCTGGTCGGCGCCGACTTGTCCGAATCATGGCTGCATGTCAGTCAGCTCCGGCAGGCGAACCTGACCGGCGCCCGCCTGTATCACACCAGCCTGTATTCCGCCGAGATGGTAAAGGCGATCTTCGTCAACGCCGACCTAAGCTACGCCGACCTTCGGCGCGCCGATATGCGGGAAGCGATATTCACCAATGCCAACCTGACCGGGGCGTATTTGGAGCGGGCGCTGCTGCGCGAAGCCATATTCGACGGCGCGATATTCACCGACGCCGACCTGCCAGTCGGATTCACGCCGCCCGAATAAAGGTCAGTTGAATCCGATCCAGGCATCGCGCACATCCAGATAGTGCGCGGTGGGATCGTACAGTCCGACCGGCAGCGCCAGTGCGCCCGCGGTCAATCTCCCCATCGCCGCCAAAAGCGCATAACTCGCGACGATTTCGTCGCGGCGCGAAGTGACCAGCGCGACGCGGGCATTCAGCATATCTTGCTGGGCGTTCAGCACGTCCAGCAACGTCCGCGCGCCAACCGCCTCTTCCTGCCGCACGGCTTCCAGCGCCACTTCGCTGGCGCGAACCTGCTCCGACCGCGAATAGATTCCCGCCCGCGCCGCCGCCAGTTGATGCCAGGCTTGCGTCACCTGGGCCTCGACCAGCCGCCGCGCCGCATCCAGTCCGATCAGCGCCTGCGAACGGGACTGCTTGGCGCTGCGGATTGACGAGTACTCCGCGCCGCCCTGATACAGCGGCATCGACAGCGAAAGTCCGATCGAATTGCTCATCGTCTCGGCGCCCCAATGCACCCAGTCCGCCGACCGCCGCGATGAAGCGCTCAGACTCACGGTCGGCAACATCGCGCCGTTTGCGGCTTCAATGCTGCGTTCCGCCGAAATCCCGGCCAGGTCGGCGAGGATCAGCGCCGGATTCTCATCAAGGCCGATTGCAACCGCCTCTTCCAGCGTATTTGGCAGCCCGGCGAGCGGGTCGGGCGCGGCAATGTTCTCCGGCGCCTGTCCCAGCACCTGCCAATAGGTCGCGATGCTGGACTGCAACTGGCCCTCCGCCTGAATTCGCCCGGCTGCCGCCGCCGATACGCGGGATTCCGCCTGGGCGATGTCGGTGCGAGTCGCGGCGCCCAGTTCAAACCGGTTGCGCGTGGCGTCCAGTTCGCTGCGCAGTACCTGTTCGCTTGATCGGTTCAGTTGCACCAGCGCCTGGTCCCGAACAAGGTTTACGTATGCATTCACTGCCGACGACAACACCTGCTGTTCGGTTGCCACCAGACGCGCGCGCGCGGACAGCACCTGCAATTCCGCCTGTTCGATCCCGTTCATGATGCGGCCGCCGCGATACAGTGTCTGGCTCAAACTCAGGGTCAGCGACGTGGGCGTCGTTGCCACCGAGGTCGTCGAAACGCTGTTCGAACGCGAAACCGCGCCCGCCAACGACAATGCCGGGCGCTGCCCGGCGCGGGCGACGGCGACCGATTCGTCCTGGGCGCGCAGCGATGCCCGTTCGCCCTCCAGCGTGGGGTTGGTGAAATAGGCGCGCGCCAACGCCTCCTGGAGCGTCTCCGCCCCGGCGGCGCCCGCCGACAAGACTGCCGCCACCGCCGTAGCCGCAAACAACGCCGCGGCGCCGGCAACCTTTCGCGGGTCCATCACCATACCGCCTCTCCCTGTCCGTACATGCCGGTCGCAAGCCCGGGTTGCTACTCGTACCGCAGCGCCTCGATCGGGTCGAGCCGGGCGGCTTTTCGAGCGGGATAGTATCCGAAGAAAATTCCCACCGCCGCCGAGAACCCGAACGCAAGCACGATCGCGCTGCTGTCGAGCCGCAGCGGCCAATCGGCCAAGCCGGCAGTAATTTGGGAACTGACCACGCCCAATGCAATGCCGATCGCACCGCCAATCAGCGACAGCGCCAGCGCCTCGATCAGGAACTGCGCCAGAACGTCGCGGCGGCGTGCGCCCACCGCCATCCGGACGCCAATCTCGCGCGTCCGCTCGGTCACCGACACCAGCATGATGTTCATGATGCCGATGCCGCCAACCAGCAACGAAACCGACGCCACCGCCGCAAGCAACAGGGCCATGACACGCGATGACTCCGCCCGAGCCTCGAATATTTCCGAAATATTGCGGATGCGAAAGTCGTCGCTGTCACCGGGCGCGATTCCATGGCGATCCCGCAACATCTCTTCGATCTCGCGCTCGACCACCGATACAAGCGCCGGAGTCTTGGCCAGCACATAGATCGTTTGCACGGCGTCCGGCGTCGACTGCCCGACCAGCCGCTGCTGCGCGGCCTTCAGCGGCACGAACAGCACGTCGTCCTGGTCCTGGCCAAAGCTCGACTGGCCCTTGGCCTTCAGTGTCCCGACGACCTCGAATGGAACCCGGTCGATGCGGACCACCTCGCCAACCGGACTTTGCCCCGGAAACAGGTTTTCGGCGACCGTGGCGCCCAATACGGCCACCTTGCCGCCGCCGGTGACTTCGAATTCCTCGAAGCCACGACCGGTGCCGATCTCCCATCCCCGGGCGGTGAAATACTCCTGGGTGACGCCCTCCGCCGTGGCCCGCCAGTTGGCGTTGCCGAAGATGATCTGCACCGTCTTGCGAACCGACGGCGCTACGGCTTCCACGCCCTGAATCTGCGCGCCGATGCTGTTCGCGTCGGCCCACGTCAGCGACTGCCGCGTTCCCGCGCCCTGGGCGGCGCCGCGCGACCGGCTCGACGCCGGCGAGACGATCAGCATGTTGGCGCCGATCGAATCGATCACCGACTGGATACCGGCCTGGGCGCCAGCGCCGATCGCCACCATCGTAATCACCGCGGCGACGCCGATAATCATGCCCAGCGCGGTCAGAATGCTGCGCATGATATTGGCGCGCAGCGATTGCAGCGCCGCAAGGACAAGGTCGATGCCGCTCATCCCAGCGCCCGCACCGCGTCCGCAGTATCCGCCGCATCAGGAGGCGCCTGCGACATCGCCCCGAGCGCCTCCTGGCTCTCGTCGCTCTGGATGTGTCCGTCGCGAAAGTGGATCACGCGGCGGGCGAAGCGGGCAATTTCAGGCTCATGGGTTACCAGCACGATGGTGATTCCGCGCGCGTTCAACTGCTGCAACAGATTCATGATCTCGATGCCGGTGCGGGTGTCCAGCGCCCCGGTCGGCTCGTCGGCCAGGATGATCGACGGGTCGCCGACCAGCGCCCGGGCGATCGCCACGCGCTGTTGCTGGCCACCCGACAACTGCACCGGCGTGTGATTCATGCGCTCGGCAAGGCCGACCTCCTCCAGCGCCGCGGCGGCGATGCGACGCCGCTCCGACCGCCGGTAACGGCCGTACGCAAGTGGCAACGCGACATTGTCGAGCGCCGTGATTCGCGGCAGAAGATTGAACGACTGAAAGACGAATCCGATCCGCTGGTTTCGCACAATCGCCAACTGGTCCGGACCAAGCGACGAGACCTCGGTGCCCTCGAACAGATACCGCCCCGAGGTTGGCGTATCCAGACAACCCAGCAGGTTCATGAACGTCGTCTTGCCCGAACCCGAAGGCCCCATCACCGCGACCGATTCCCCACTGTCAATCGTCACCGACGCATCGGCCAGCGCATGCACAACGCTCGGACCGACGCGATAGTCCTTGCACAGGTCGATCGTCTGCGCGACGGGTGCGGACATCTTCCTATAATCCAAAGAACCGGAATCCGCCGGGAGTCTCGATCGCTTCGACTTCGTTGGAACCGATGATCACCTTGGCGCCGTCTGCCAATTCTCCGGCGACCAGTTCGGTGAATCCACCGTCTGTGATGCCGATCTGAATCTGCACCGGCACGGGCGCACCATCGGCGTTCAGCACGAACACCGTCGCCGCCCGTCCACGGCGTGTCGGGGCGGCACGG
>JAQBXG010000023.1 GCA_027625125.1 Pseudomonadota bacterium | reverse complement strand
CGGCGCGACCTTGCTGCGCCGCGCCGATCTGGCGATGCGCGCCGCCCGGCGGACCGGCGCCGCGGTCGTTCGCTTCGCCGGCGCGGTGCCCGAGTCCGAACCCGCGCCGCCGCCGTTGGGGCTTGCGGCAGAACTGGACGACGCGATGCGGCTCGGGCAGATCGACCTGGTGTTCCAGCCCAAGGTGGGTATGGCGCCGGTGGAGTTTCACGGTGTGGAGGCGCTGGTGCGCTGGCACCATCCGCGGTTCGGCATGCTGCCCCCGGACCAGTTCATCCCCGCCGCCGAACAGACCGGTGTGGTCGCTGCGCTGTCGCTGCATGTGCTGGAGCTGGCGCTGGCGCGGCAGCGCGAATGGCGCGCCGCCGGCAGCCGCATCCCGGTGGCGGTGAACCTTTCGGCGATCAGCCTGCTGGACCCGGCGTTGCCGGACACGATCGCGCAAGCCCTGAACCGCCACCGCACGCCCGCCGGCGACCTGACGCTGGAGATCACCGAAAGCGTCATCGTCGCCGGCCTGGCGCAGGCGGCGGCGGCGCTGGACCGGCTGCACGCGGCCGGGGTACGGATCTCGATCGACGATTTCGGCGCCGGGTTCACGTCGCTGGCGTTTCTGGGCCGGTTGCCGGTGGCGGAGTTGAAACTGGATCGTTTGTTCGCCGGCGCGCTGGCGGACGACGGCGAACGCGGCGATGACGGCATCATCCTGCGGTCGCTGATCGGGCTGGGGCGAAGCCTGGGCTTGACCGTGGTCGCCGAAGGGGTCGAGAGCGCGCCGATGTGGCGGGCGCTGGCCGACCTGGATTGCCAGTCGGCGCAGGGCTTTTTCGTCAGCCGTCCATTGCCTGCGGCCGAACTGCTGGACTGGGTGCGGAACGCCGGCTGGCGCGCGCTTGCCGCACCCGCGGGCGCGGGCTAGTGGATCAATCCAAACACTTGAAGCCGGCAATGCTTGCGGACGTACTGCACAACGCATGCAAGTGTTTGGATAATTCGATCCATCAACAAACGGCCTAGTGGTACGAAGCGCTGGGTTCGTACCACTCGGCGCCTCGCTTCGCCGCGCGGGTAGCGCGGTTCGTGTTCTTGTTGGCGGCCGCGCCGGTGGCGCGTCCTGCTGGCCGGTGGCGCGGCCCACCCGTTGTATGGTACCGCTGGCGTTCCCCCGGAATCCCGCCCAGTCGCCATGCGCCGCCGCCTGATCGTCCGCGAAGAGTCCTGGGACACGGGCGGATCGTTTCGCATTTCCCGCAGCCGCAGATGGGCGGCCGAAATGCTGATGGTCGAGATTCACCAGGACGGCATGCGCGGGCGCGGCGAGGCGGTGCCGTATCGCCGCCGCGGCGAAAAGCTGGACTCCGTCGCCGCCGAAATCGAGAAACTGCGCCCGGCCATCGAGACCGGCGGCATGACCCGCCAGATGCTGCAGCGGGCCTTGCCGCCCGGCGCCCGCCCGCAACGCCCTGGACTGCGCGTTCTGGGACCTGGAGGCGCGCCGCCACGGCATGCCGGTGTGGCGGCTGGCCGGGCTGCCGGAACCGCGGCCCGTCGTCACCGCGTTTACGATCACCCTGGACAAGCCGCCGGTGATGGCGGCGCAGGCGGCGGAGAATCGCCAACGGCCGCTGCTGAAGGTCAAGCTGGGTGGCCCGACGATATCGAGCGCGTGCGCGAGGTGCGCAGCGCGGCCCCCGATTCCGAGTTGATCGTCGACGCGAACGAGGCCTGGACCCCGGTGAACTACGCCGAATACGGCCCGGCGCTGGCCAGAATGGGGGTGCGCCTGGTGGAGCAGCCGCTGCCGGCCGGCCAGGAGGCGGCGATGATCAGAGCCGGGCGATCGGTGCCGGTCTGCGCCGACGAATCGGTCCATGACCTGAAGGATCTGCCGGCGGCGATGGCGAACTTCGATTTCGTCAACGTCAAGCTGGACAAGGCCGGCGGCCTGACCGAGGCGCTGGCGATGGTGCAAATGGCGCAGGACAACGGCACCGGCATTCAGCTGGGATGCATGGTCGGCACATCGCTGGGCATGGCGCCGGCCTTTTTGCTGGCCCCCTATGCGACGATCGTCGATCTGGACGGCCCGCTGCTGCTGTCCGGCGACCGCGAACCTGCGATCCGCTACGACGACGACGGCACGATGCATCCGCCGCCGCCGGAACTGTGGGGCGGCTAGATGGCGGCGCGGGAAGGTGCGATCCGCGTCGTCCTCGCCGACCGCAACGCGATCGTGTTGTCCGGACTGGAACGCACGTTCAGCGAGGACGAGCGGTTTCGCGTCGCCGCCGTCGCCGCCGACGGCGAGCGTTTTCTCGAAGCCGTCGAGCGGTTGAGCTTCGACGTCGGCGTCATCGGCTGGACCATGCCGTACCTGGACGGCCGCGGCGTATTGCAGGCGATGCGCGACCGGACGGCGGCGCCGCGGGTCGTGGTGTACGCCGAGGATCCGAACCAGGAGTTGCCGCGCCAGGTGATGGCGCTGGGCGGCGCCGGATTTTGCCCGAACAGCGCGCCTCCGCAGGAGCTGCGCGACACGGTGGCGGCGGTGGCGAGCGGACGCATGGTCTTTCCCTATGTCGATGTCCGCATGCTGGACACCGACCCGTTCGCCGGCCTGACCCGGCGGGAACGGGAACTGCTCGGGCACCTCCGGACAGGACGCACGACCGCGGCGCTGGCCGCGGACCTGGGGATTTCAGTCAATACGGTCAAATACCACCTGAAGAATCTGTACGGGAAGCTGGGGGTGCGGAACCGCACCCAGGCGGTCGGCGCATATCTGACCAACCTCGCCGAGCGGCGGCAAGAACCCGAACTACCCGACAGCGTGGCTGCCGAAAAGCCAACGGAATAGTAGGGTAGCTGTAACCTACCCATTATTGGTGTTGGTGCGTAGCACCCGTTCGGGTCGTATTTTTCCAACCCTAGCGGGGGTTCTTTCGAATGGAACAGCGGCTATACTACCGGCAGTGTTGGCGGGGGACCTGTTCCCGTTCGCGCTCAATGACAACACGTCGCGATCCGGGAGGATCCAATGTTGCAGGGCAAGGTGCTGGTCGCCCAGGGGGGCGGCCCTACGGCAGTGATCAATCAGTCGATGGTCGGCGTGGCGTTGGAAGCGCGCCGTTTCGCGGGCGTCACGCGGGTCTATGGCGCCCGCCACGGCGTGCGCGGAATCGTCGACGAGGACTTTGTCGATCTTTCGCAGGAAACGCCCGAGAGTCTGGAACAGGTGGCGGCGACCCCCTGCGCGGCGCTGGGCAGCACCCGTGACAAGCCGGACCTGGACTATTGCCGGAATATCTTCGCGGTGCTGAAGGCGCACGAAATCGGCACGTTCTTCTATATCGGCGGCAACGATTCGTCCGACACGGCCCGGATCGTCAGCGAGGAAGCAAAGAAGAACCGCTATCCGCTGACCTGTATCCATGTACCGAAGACGATCGACAACGATCTGACGGTCAACGACCACACCCCCGGATTCGGCTCCGCGGCGCGGTTCGTCGCCAGCGCCTTCGCCGGCATCAGCCTGGACAACGAGGCGTTGCGGGGCGTCTATGTCGGCGTCGTAATGGGCCGCCACGCCGGATTCCTGACCGCCGCCGCGGCGCTGGCGCGGCGCTATGCCAATGACGGCCCGCATCTGGTGTACGTGCCGGAGCGGACGTTCGACATGGAGTCCTTCCTGGCCGACGTGAAGGTGGTCAACGACCGACTGGGCCGCTGTGTGATCGCAGTATCGGAAGGAATCCACGACGCGTCGGGCGAAGCCATCGTCACGAAACTTTCCGCGGATGTGGAGCGCGACGCCCACGGCAACGTGCAGTTGTCCGGCACCGGCGCCCTGGCCGACCAGCTGACCGGCGCGATCAAGGACAAGCTGGGGATCAAGCGCGTGCGCGGCGACACCTTTGGCTATTTGCAGCGGTCGTTTCTGGGCTGCGTTTCGGACACCGACCAGCGCGAGGCGCGCGAGGTCGGTGAAAAAGCAATCCAGTACGCGCATTTCGGCAACGGCGACGGCACCGTTACCATTCATCGCTGCGGCGACTATGCGGTCGAGTACAGGTTTACCGACCTGGGTGAGGTAGCCGGCAAAACCAAGGTGATGGACGATACGATGATCGCGGCGTCCGGCAACGATGTAACCGATGCCTTTCTGGCTTATGCCCGGCCGCTGATCGGCGGCGGCATGCCGCAGGCCAGCCGCCTGCGCGCGGCGCCGGTTCAAAAGATTTTGCGGGCTTAGGATCGCGAACCGGGAATCGCGGGCCAGCGGGGAGGACCACATGGCAACCGAGAACAAGAAACCACATACCGTTCTGGGCATCGTCGGCGATTCCGCCACCGGCAAGACGACGCTGACGTCGGGCATCGCCGCAATTCTGGGGCCGGACCGCGTCACGACGATCTGCACCGACGACTATCACGCCTTTGACCGCAAGGAACGCGCGGAAAACGGCCTGTCGGCGCTGGACCCGCGATGCAACTACATCGACATCCTGGAACAGCATGTAAAGCTGGTGTCCGAGGGCCAGCCGATCTTGCGCCCGGTGTACAACCACACGCACGGCACGCTGGACCGGCCCGTCTACGTGGAGCCGAAGGAGTTCATCATCTTCGAGGGGTTGCTGGGATTCACGACGCGGCAGCTGCGCGACCTGTTTGACGTCAAGGTGTACCTGGAGCCGGACGAGGACCTGCGCATTCGCTGGAAGGTGGCCCGGGATACCGGCAAGCGCGGCTATACCGAGGAAGCAGTCCTGAAGTCGCTGAAGAAGCGCGAGGCGGACAGCCCCGCGTACATTTGGCCGCAGCGCACGTTCGCCGACATGGTCGTCAGCTTCGTGCCGCCGGAGGACGACGCCACCGAGACCGGCGCCCACCTGAACGTGCGGCATACGCTTCGCCCGACGCTGCCACACCCGGATCTTTCGTCGATTCTGGAATCAGGTATCCAGAACGGGCTGCACCTGGAATTGATGCGTGACCGCGACGGCAAGCCCGTCGACGTGTTGCAGATTCCGGGCAACATTTCCGACAACGCCGCGAAGAAGCTCGAGGACCTGGTCTGGTCGTTGTTGCCCGAGGCGCAGGAACTCCGGGCCAATGTCGGAAAGTTCATGGACGCGCAAAACATTTCGCACATGAGCCATCCGCTCGCGCTGACCCAGCTGCTGATCGCCTATCACATGGTGAAAGCATCGGTCGGCGTCCACGCGATCTAGGGTACCGAGGGAGCATCGACATGACGAAATCATCGACAACCGGCACGGTAGGACATGACGACATGGCCAACGCCATCCGCGCGTTGTCGATGGACGCGGTCGAGGCGGCGCAATCCGGCCACCCGGGTATGCCGATGGGCATGGCCGACGTGGCGACGGTATTGTTCACGAAGTTCCTGAAATACGACCCCAGCCAGCCGGACTGGCCCGACCGCGACCGCTTTGTACTGTCGGCCGGGCACGGCTCGATGCTGCTGTATGCGCTGCTGTATCTGACCGGATATCCGGAGATGACGATCGAGGAGATCCGGAATTTCCGCAAGCTCGGCTCCAAATGCGCCGGCCACCCGGAATACGGCCACGCCCCCGGCATCGAAACGACTACCGGGCCGTTGGGCCAGGGCATCACCACCGCCGTCGGCATGGCGATCGCGGAACGACATTTGGCGGCGCAGTTCGGCCGCGACCTGGTGGATCACCATACCTATGTGATCGCCGGCGACGGCTGCCTGATGGAAGGCATCAGCCAGGAGGCGATCTCGATGGCCGGGCACATGAAGCTCGGCAAACTGATCGTGCTGTTCGACGACAACCACATATCGATCGACGGCGATACGTCGTTAGCCACCAGCGATGACCAGCTCGCCCGCGCCGCCGCCAGCAAGTGGCATACGATGGCCTGTGACGGTCACGACCCGGCCGACGTCGAGCGCTGCATCAAGGCCGCCAAGGCCGATCCGCGCCCGTCGCTGATCGCTTGCCGCACGACCATCGCCTTTGGCGCGCCGAACAAGGCCGGCAGCAAGGACGCCCACGGCGCCGCGCTGGGGGCCGACGAGGTCGCGGGCGCGCGCAAGCAATTGGGTTGGCCGCACGAAGCGTTTTTCATTCCGCAGCAGATTCTGGCGGCATGGCGTGAGGCCGGGATCCGCAGCGCCAGGAGCGCCACCGACTGGCGCATCCGCCTCGACGCCTCGAAGCAAAAGGTCGAGTTCCTGCGCCGGTTGGACGGCAAGCTGCCCGCCAACTGGGCGGACACAATCAACGCGCTGAAGAAGAAGCTGGCCGCGGAGGCGCCGGGATGGGCGACCCGCAAATCGAGCCAGGTGGTGCTGGAGGCGATAAATCCGGCGGTGCCGGAGACGATCGGCGGCTCCGCGGACCTGACCGGATCGAACCTGACGCGGACGAAGGACCTGGGCGTGATTACCCCTGACGATTTCTCGGGTCGCTACGTCCACTATGGCGTCCGCGAGCACGCGATGGCGGCGGCGATGAACGGCATCGCGCTGCACGGCGGGCTGGTGCCCTATGGCGGCACGTTCCTGGTCTTTACCGACTATCTGCGCCCGGCGCTCAGGCTGGCGGCGTTGATGGGCATTCGCGTGATCTTCGTGATGACCCACGATTCGATCGGCCTCGGCGAAGACGGCCCGACCCACCAGCCGGTCGAGACGATCGCCAGCATCCGCTGCATGCCGAACGTGCTGTTGCTGCGGCCGGCCGACGCGGTTGAGACGGCGGAGTGCTGGCAGATCGCGATCGAGAACCGCGACGGGCCGTCGGTGCTGGCGCTGTCGCGCCAGAACCTGCCGGCGCTGCGCACGACCCATGTGGCGGAGAACCTGAGCGCCCGCGGCGCCTATGAGATTTCCGCCGCCGACGGCGACGCAAAGGTCACGCTGCTGTCGACCGGATCGGAAGTGCACATCGCCGTCGCCGCCCAGGGGCTGTTGCAGGCGGACGGCATCGCCACCCGGGTCGTGTCGGTGCCAAGCTTTGAATTGCTGGAGCGCCAGGATGACGCGGCCCGCGATGCCGTTCTGGGCGCCGGCACAGTTCGCGTCGCCGTCGAGGCGATGGTGCCGTTCGGATGGGATCGCCTGGTCGGCCCGGACGGTGGTTTTGTCGGCATGAATTCGTTCGGCGCTTCGGGACCGGCCGAGGACCTGTACGCGCATTTCGGCATTACCGCAGAGGGTGTGGCGGCGACGGCTCGCCAGCACCTGTAGATCGACCCAAGACTGACCCGCAGCGGGAGGACAGAACATGGCGGCACGCATCGCAATCAACGGCTTTGGACGAATTGGACGGCTTGCGCTTCGCGCCTTGCACGAAAGCGGTCGCAAGGACATGACGGTTGTTGCGATCAACGACCTGGGGTCGGTGGAAGCCAACGCCCACCTGCTGAAGTACGACACCATTCACGGCCGCTTCCCCGGCACGGTCAAAGTGTTGAAGAGCGGCATGAACCTGGGCCGCGGCACGATCAAGGTCACCGCCGAGCGCGATCCCGCCAATTTGCCGTGGAAGGAGATGAACATCGATCTGGTGATGGAATGCACCGGACTGTTCACGAAACGCGAGCAGGCGGAACTGCACCTGCAGGCCGGCGCCAAGCGCGTGCTGGTATCTGCGCCGGCGACCGGCGCGGACCTGACCGTCGTGTACGGGGTCAACCACAAGAAGCTGCGAAAGAACTTCCGGATCATTTCCAACGCCTCGTGCACGACCAATTGCCTGGCCCCGGTGGCGATGGTGCTGAACAAGGCGATCGGCATCGACCAGGGATTCATGACGACAATTCACGCCTATACCGGCGACCAGCGGGTACAGGACACGTTGCACAGCGATCTTCGGCGCGCCCGCGCCGCGGCGGCATCGATCATTCCGTCGTCGACCGGCGCCGCCCGCGCCGTCGGGTTGGTGCTGCCGGAGCTGGCGGGACGGCTGGACGGCACCGCAATGCGCGTGCCGACGCTGAACGTCTCGGTCGTCGACCTGAAGTTCAACGCCAGGAAGAAAACGTCGATCGAAGAGATCAACAACGCATTGATCAAGGCCGCCAAGGGTGAGTTGAAGGGCATTCTGGATACGACGACCGAACCGCTGGTGTCGTCGGACTTCAACCACACGCTGGCCAGCTCGACGGTCGATCTGACCCAGACCCAGGTCGTCGACGGCAAGCTCGGACGGGTGATGTCCTGGTATGACAACGAGTGGGCATTCGCCAACCGCATGCTGGACACCGCGGCGGCAATTGCCAAGCTGGGCTGACACGTTGCCCCACGCCTACGCCACAATCGCCGACCTGGACGTCAAGGGCAAACGCGTGCTGGTGCGCGCCGACCTGAACGTTCCATTGCGCGACGGCAGGATCACCGACGCTACCCGCATCGAACGGAGCGCCGAGACCATTCGCGAGCTGAGCGAACGGGGCGCGCGGGTGATCGTGCTGTCGCACTTCGGGCGGCCAAAGGGCAAGCGGGTGCCGGAAATGAGCCTGGCGCCGGTGGCGGCGGAACTGGCGCGGATTCTGGGCCGCGAGGTGGCGTTCGCCGACGATTGCATCGGCGATCCCGCCCGCGAAGTCGTCGGCCGCATCGGCGACGGCGACGTGGCGATGCTGGAGAACCTTCGCTATCACGAACAGGAAGAAGCGAACGACGACGAATTCGCCGCGCGCCTCGCAAGCTTGGGTGATTTCTACGTCAACGACGCCTTTAGCTGCTCCCACCGCGCCCACGCCTCGACCGAGGCGCTGGCCCGGCATCTGCCGTCGGCCGCCGGCCGCAGCATGGAGGCCGAGTTACTGGCGCTGGAACAGGCGCTGTCGGCGCCGGAACGGCCGGTCGGCGCGGTGGTCGGCGGCGCCAAGGTGTCGACGAAGCTGGACGTGCTGTCGAATCTGATTTCAAAGGTGGACCTGCTGGTGATCGGCGGCGGCATGGCCAACACGTTTCTGCTGGCCCGCGGCGTTGCCGTCGGCAAGAGCCTGTGCGAACCTGACCTGGTCGAGACGGCGCGCAATATCGATTCAAAGGCCGGTCTGGCCCATTGCGACATTCTGCTGCCCGACGACGTCGTGGTGGCGCGCGAATTCAAGGAAGGCGCGGCTTCGGAGGTCGTGTCCGCCGACGCGGTGCCGGACGATGCGATGATTCTGGATGTCGGGCCAAAGGCGGCGGCGAATATCGCAGCGCGCCTGGGCGAGTGCAAGACCATCGTCTGGAACGGGCCGCTGGGCGCGTTCGAGGTGCCGCCGTTCGACGCCGCGACGAACCACGTCGCCAAGGCCGTCGCGGCGCTGTGCCGCGAGGGCCGTGCGCTGGCCGTGGCCGGCGGCGGCGACACCGTGTCGGCGCTGACCCATGCGGGCGCGGCCGAAGATTTTTCGTATCTGTCGACCGCCGGCGGCGCATTTCTGGAATGGCTCGAGGGCAAGGATCTGCCCGGCGTGGCGGCATTGACCAGGCATCCAAACGACGACGAAGCGTAGGAACGATCCGCCATATGGCGGGGTGGAACAACGAGGAGAGAACTGATGGCAGAGCTGAAAGGCGCGGACCGGTACAAGGCCGGTGTGCTTGAGTACAAGCAGATGGGCTATTGGCAGCCCGATTATGTTCCGAAGGAAACCGACGTGATCGCGCTGTTCCGCATTACGCCACAGCCCGGCGTGCCCGCGGACGAAGCGGCGGCGGCCGTCGCCGGTGAATCCTCGACCGCCACGTGGACCGTGGTGTGGACCGACCGCCTGACCGCGGCCGATACGTATCGCGCCAAGGCGTATCGCGTCGACAAGGTTCCGAACACCGACGACCAGTACTTTGCGTATATCGCCTATGACATGGACCTGTTCGAGCCGGACTCGATCGCCAACCTGACGGCCTCGATCATCGGCAACGTGTTCGGCTTCAAGGCCGTGAAGGCGCTGCGCCTGGAAGACATGCGCATGCCCGTCGCCTACCTGAAGACCTTTCAGGGTCCCGCGACCGGCATCAACGTTGAGCGCGAGCGTCTCGACAAGTTCGGACGGCCGCTGCTGGGCGCCACCGTCAAGCCGAAGCTGGGCCTGTCGAGCAAGAACTATGGCCGCGTCGTCTATGAGGCGCTGAAGGGCGGCCTCGACTTCACGAAGGACGACGAAAACATCAACTCGCAGCCGTTCATGCACTGGCGCGACCGCTTCCTGTACTGCATGGAAGGCGTGACCAAGGCCGAGGCGGCGACCGGCGAGGTCAAGGGCACCTACATGAACGTCACCGCCGGCACGATGGACGAGATGATCCGTCGCGCCGAATTCGCCTATGAGCTGGGCTCGGTGATTATCATGATCGACCTGGTCATCGGCTACACGGCGATTCAGACGATGGCGAAGTGGGCGCGGCAACACGACATGATCCTGCACCTGCACCGGGCCGGCAACAGCACCTATTCGCGGCAGAAGAACCACGGCATGAACTTCCGCGTCATCTGCAAATGGATGCGGATGGCCGGCGTCGACCACATCCACGCCGGCACCGTCGTCGGCAAGCTGGAAGGCGACCCGCTGATGATCAAGGGGTTCTATGACACGCTACGGGATCCGCATACGCCGGAATCGCTGGAGCACGGGCTGTTCTTCGAGCAGGACTGGGCCAGCCTTCGCAAGGTGATGCCGGTGGCGTCGGGCGGTATTCACGCCGGCCAGATGCACCAGTTGCTGCATTATCTGGGCGAGGACGTGATCCTGCAGTTCGGCGGCGGTACGATCGGCCACCCGGACGGCATCGCCGCCGGTGCAACCGCCAACCGCGTCGCGCTCGAAGCGATGATCCTGGCCCGCAACGAAGGCAAGGACTACATGGCCGAAGGGCCGGACATCCTCGCCAAGGCCGCCAAGGATTGTTCACCGCTGCAGAAGGCGCTGGATACCTGGAAGGACATCACCTTCAACTATGAATCGACCGACACGCCGGACTTTGTCCCGGTCGAAACGCCGTCCATCTAGGCCCCGGCACAGGAGGAATGAACATGCGAGTGACGCAAGGAACTTTTTCGTTTCTGCCCGATCTGACCGACAAACAGATCAAGGCGCAGATTCAATACGCGCTGGACCAAGGCTGGGCCTTGAACGTCGAATACACCGACGACCCGCATCCCCGGAATACCTACTGGGAAATGTGGTGCGTGCCGATGTTCGACACCAAGGACGCGGCGGCGGTGCTGCTGGAGGTCAACGAGTGCCGCAAGGTGTACGGCAACATGTACATCAAGGTGAACTCATTCGATAACTCCCGCTGGCGCGAGAGCCAGTCGATGTCGTTCATCGTCAACCGGCCCAAGGAAGAGCCGGGATTTGGCGTTGCCCGCGACGCCGGGCCGGGCCGGTCGCTGCGCTATCGTGTCCACAGCTATGCGACCGACAAGCCGGAAGGCGCGCGGTACAAGTAACCGCTGAGACCACGGCGGGGACGGCCGCAAGGCCGCCCCGCCCGGTTTCGGACCGAAGGAAAACAGACAGACCCAATGGCAAAACCAGGCACGGCGGACGAGACGGAAGCGAACGGGACGGACGCCCCGGAGCAACCGATTCCGACTGAGCTGGACCTGGAGGAAGAGTTCCAGCGCTCCGACATCCAGTCGGTGCTGGATCAACTGGACCGCGAGCTGGTCGGACTGGCATCGGTCAAGATGCGAATCCGCGAGATCGCGGCGATGCTGCTGGTCGACAAGGCGCGGCGGCAGATGCGTCTGGAGACCGAGCCGCCAACGCTGCATATGTCGTTTACCGGCAACCCCGGCACCGGCAAGACTACGGTGGCGTTGCGCATGGCCGACATCCTGCACCGGCTCGAATACGTGCGGCAGGGGCACCTGGTCAGCGTCACCCGCGATGACCTGGTCGGACAATACATCGGCCACACGGCGCCGAAGACCCGCGAAGTCATCAAGAAGGCGATGGGCGGGGTGCTGTTCATCGACGAGGCGTACTATCTGTACCGCCCCGAGAACGAGCGCGACTATGGCCAGGAATCGATCGAAATCCTGTTGCAGGTGATGGAGAACAATCGCGACGATCTGGTCGTGATCCTGGCGGGCTATGCCAACCGGATGGAGACGTTTTTCAAATCCAATCCGGGATTTCGCTCCCGCGTCGCCCACCATCTGGACTTTCCCGACTATAGCGCCGAAGAATTGTTCAAGATCGCCGGGCTGATGGTGGCGCAACAACAGTACATCCTGAGCGATTCCGCGGCCGTGGCGTTGCGCGAGTACATTCCGAAGCGCATGCGGCAACCGCACTTCGCCAACGCGCGGTCAATCCGCAACGCCATCGACCGCGCGAAGCTGCGCCAGGCCAACCGGCTGTTCGCCGGGCGCGGCAAGACGAAGCTGACCAAGAACGACCTGATGACTCTGGAGGGCGCGGACTTTCGCCAGAGCCGCATTTTTGACGAGCCCGGCGCGAGTGGCGCGGCCGGCGACCATGGGAGTACGAAGCAATGAGTACGGAGCCCAACCGAAGCCGGGGCGGACTTGTCCTTGGCGCGGTCGCCGGCGCGTTCGTCGCCGTGTTCGTGGCCGGGATCGTGTTTGTCTCGGTATGGGCGGATCGCTCCGGCCTGCGCGAGCGCCTGGACGTGCCGGCGCTGACCGCCGAGGAACGACTGGCCGAGGCGTTGGAGGCCCCCTCCCTCGCAGTCGTGCCGCTGAGTATTGACGCCGGCAGCGACGTCGATGTCGCTCTGGTCGAGGTGTTGAGCAAGGGGATCGCCGACCGGCTGTCGGAACAGGGACTGCGGGTCGCCTATGGCGACGACGTCGCGCCGTTTCGCGACAAGGACGTGACCGCGGCCGAAGTCGCCGAGGCGCTGGGCGTCCGCTATGTGTTTATCGGCGCTGTCGGCGGCATCGGCGAAGAGATCCGCATCGACGCGACTCTGCACGACGCCGTGCTGGGCATGTCTGTGTTTCGCGGATCATTCTATGGCGACCGCATGACGGTCGCCAGCCTGCACCAAGAAGTGGTGAATTCGCTGCTGGTCGTGCTGAACAATATTCGCGGCTAGTCGCCGGCGACTGCCGGCGGAGACGTCAGGCGAGCGGAGACCAGGGCCCCGGCGCCCGCCAGGGCAGATTCAGGTTCCGCCGTGTCGCGATGCTGCACGGAAGCATACGCCGTCTCCTAGTTCAGCGCCTCGCGGGCGACATAGCCGCCGTCGCGGAAATCCCGAAAATATTCGTTCAGCATCGGGTGGCGAATGGGTCGCACTTCGTCAAGGGAGGTGAGGTTGCGTTCGGCCACATAGGTCATGTGGTCGGCGTCTTCGACCAGCACGTGGTACCACGGCGCATCCTTTGGTGGGCGCGTGCGCGCCATGCGGTCGTACCAGTCGTCGGTGCCGGAAAACTCCGCGTCCACATCGACGACGACGCCGACGTATTCGAGCAGCACATGCTTGACGATCTGGCCGACGCCAAACTGCGCGCGCGAGGACATGCTCATCGCTGGATACCCGAAGTGAACCTTGGTCGCCGCGACCGTATCACCTCGGCGCGCGGTCCGCTATCTCGTCGTCGGCGGCCAGCGGGCCGCCGGCCTGGCGCCACGCCTCCATGCCGCCGGCGATCGAGCGCGCGCCGGTGATGCCCGCATCGCGGGCCTCGTCGACCGCCATCGCCGAGCGTTCGCCGAACGCGCAATAGAACAGGATGCGGCGGCCCCGGGCGGCGGCGGCGGCGAGTT
>JAQBXG010000022.1 GCA_027625125.1 Pseudomonadota bacterium | reverse complement strand
AAGGGCCGCGCGGTCCTTGATCGAACCGCCCGGATTCAGAAACTCGGCCTTGCCGAGAATCGTGCAGCCGGTTTCCCGCGACAATTCCCGCAACAGCACAAGCGGCGTGCCGCCAATCGCATCGGTCAGGTTGGCTCGGAATTCCATGGTCCACAAACTTGCAGGAAGGTTCGGCGGACTTTAGTCGCCCGCACCACGGGGTTCAAGAAACCGGCCCGCCACCCCATTCCCGCCGCAGCCGTTCGCGATTGGCGCGCAGCCAGTTCAGCGCGGTAATGATCGGGCCGGAGCGGTACCGGCCCGAGTCGAGGTCGGCGAACGCGGTGGCGGAAGCGACGACATGGACGCGAATATCCTCGCCTTCGTCGGCCAGACCGTGGGTGCCGCCGGCGTCACGGGTATCGACTCGGGCGGCGTACAGATGCATATGCTCGGAGATCGAACCCGGCGACGGGTAATAGGCGGCGATCAGATCGAGGCGGGCGACTGCCAGCCCGGTCTCCTCGCGGCATTCGCGGCGCGCGACCTCGTCCGGCGCCTCGCCGGTCTCAATCGCACCGGCGACGATCTCCAGAATCCACGGATCGTCGCCTGCTGCGAACGGGCCGGCGCGAAACTGCTCGACGATTACGACCTCGTCGCGTTCCGGGTCATAGGGCAGGACCGCCACCGCGTGCCCGCGGTCGAAGACTTCGCGACCGACCTCGTGGCTCCAGGTGCCGTCAAACCGACGGAACCGCAATTGAAACCGGTCGGCGCGAAACGCGCCCTCGTACAACCGCACCACCGTCCGAACGTCCACATCCTTGCGGTCCAACGCCATCTATTGCCTCGTGGTCCTGGCCGCCCGCGGCGGCGAAAACGCCGACTATGGCGAAGACTCCGGCTTTCGGACACCTTTCTTGCGGGCGGTGGATTGGGATAAGTTGGTCCGGGAGGAGTGGAGGCGGACCAAATGACGCTGAGCAGCAGCTATTACGGCGGGCGGCGGCGGGGGCGTCCCCCGGTTCTGCGGCGGGTCATCGCGTGGATGCTCGCGCTGCTGCTGGTGGTTCTGGCTGGCGTCTACGCCTATCGCACCGGGTCGGCGCTGGCGACCCAGGAAGCAGCGGCGCTGCGTCTCGAACTGAGCGAACTGTCCGATGCCGTCGCCAGGCTGGAGCAGGAAAAGATCGGCCTCAACCAGCAACTTCAGGCGGAACAGCGGCGGAACCTCGAGCTGGTGGAGCAATACCGTCAGGATGTGCCGGATGACGCGATGCTGAGGCTGGTTGCGGCCGCGCGGGCGCGCCTTGAGGCGGGAGTGCCGCAGGACCGGCTTGAAGAAGTCTTGGCGGGCATTTTGCCAGATTGGCAATGCGAAGGGGAGCCGGTCACCCGCCGTTTCGTCATTCGTACGCCGACGACGCCCGGCGGCAACGATGCGGTCGGATTTGCCGGCGGTGAGATCACCGTCACCGGCACCGGGGTGTCGTCATTGAACGACCAGGGCCAGCCGCTCGCGTGGTTCAATCCGGCGGAGCCGGTGACGCTGATGTTCGCGCGGCTCGGCGGCGATGCCACCGATATCACCGGCGTGCTGCCGCTGCACCATGCGGTGGTCGTCGGCGACGAGATCCACCGGTTTTCGGTCCTTGCCGGTGAGCGGTCGTTTGTCACCGTGACCGGAATCGTCTGCGCCTATCCGTGATCTTGCGTTCCCGTCCGGGCGGTCGTAGGCTGTCCGCGTGGTGGTTCCCCGAATGGGGAAGCAAGAGGGAACATGGATTGGCGCGGGTCTGTTCGGACCTTGCATCAAAGCCGTGGCTGCCCCCGCAACTGTAAGCGGAGAGTCGGTATCCAGTAGTCCACTGGGGTTCGCCCCGGGAAGGATGGATACCCGACAGTGACCCGCGAGCCAGGAGACCTGCCGCCACAACGTCACCCAACCCATCGGCGGGGCGCCGAAGGGTCCGGATCCTCCGAGCGTGGTGGCGTCGTTGCGAGGGATTCGGGTCGTGGGAATGTCAGTGGCCAGCTGGAAATCCAACTTGGGACCCAACGTGGGACTGTCGTGCGCGTTGCACGGGCGCGGTCTGAATCCGTTCGCAGGACTTGGAAACTGCAAAACGGATGGGACTCATGCCAATCACCTGGACGCGGGCGGCGCTTGCCGTCGCCGCCGCGATCGCCGCCGCACCGGCGCCGGCCGCTAGCCAAGACAGAGCGCCGGCGGCGCTCGAAATCACCGTAACCCGCCCGCACCTGGGGCAGGCGCTGTCGCCGCAGGCGGTGACGGTGTACACCGCCGAAGACATCGCCCGCTCGCCGGCGCAGACGTTGCCGGAGTTTCTGGGCCAAGCGGCCGGAATCCAGTTCCGCGACCTGTTCGGCGGCACCGCCGGCGCCCGCGCGACTGTGGATATCCGGGGATTCGGCGCCCTCGGGGCGCAAAACTCGCTGGTGCTGGTCAACGGCCGCCGCCTCAACGACATCGACATCGCGGCGGTCGAATTCGTCAACATCCCACTTGAAAGCATCGACCGGGTCGAAATCCTGCGCGGCAACTCGGCGGCGGTGCTGTACGGCGACGGCGCGGTCGGCGGTGCGATCAACATCGTCACGCGGCCGGGGGCGGTGTTCTCGCGCACGGTCGCCGATGTCGCGACCGGCAGCTACGGCCTCGCCGAAGCCAACCTGTCACTGGTGCAGGCGTCCCTCGACTGGTCGGTCGGCGTCGACGTCAACAGCCTCGGCGCCGACGGCGCGCGGAGCAACAGCGATCTCCGCCAGCGCGGCCTCGTCGCCGATGTGCGGCGCTTTGTGCCCGGCGGCGAATGGTTTCTGCACTCGACGGTGGATTCCCAGACCCTGGGTTTGCCGGGGGCACGCAAGGTGACGGCAACGACCAGAGAACTCGCGACCGAACCGGACAACGCCGCGACGCCGAACGACCATGCGGCGCAGTCGGGGCACCGGACCGTTGTCGGGGTGTCGCGGCGGCTCGACAACGGCGGCGAACTCGTCCTCGACGGCGGCCTGCGGGTAAAGGCGCAGGATTCGGTCATCGTCAGCCCGTCCGGCCCGGCCTTCGACACGACGACCAACACCCGGCTGTCGACCCTGTCGCTGACGCCGCGATTCCAGTCCGCCGCGGCCACGTTCGGCCTCGACTACACCTATTCAGACTACAACCAGGTCGCGCGCAGCGGCGCCGCCTCGACCGAAAAGCACCGCTATGACCTCAAGCAGCACGCCGTCGCGCTCTATGGGCAACAAACCTTCGCCGTTTCCGCCGCCACAAGTGTCACCGCTGGCGCCCGCGTCCAGGACGTGCGGTTCACCGGCGGCGACATCCTCGACCCCAACGCCACCGTCGCGTTCGGCGGCACGCCGTTCGACGGCCACCGCAATTCGGAACGCCACGGCGACACCGCCTGGGCCGCTCACCTTGGCGTCGGCCATGCCCTTGCGCCGGGGTGGGAGGCGTTTGGCCGCGTCGGCCGCAGCTTCCGCGCCCCGACGGTCGACGAACGGATTCTGTCGACTGCCGCCTACAATTCGTTCCGGCTCAGAACCCAGACGTCGTGGGACATGGAGACCGGGCTGCGCTATGGCGGCGGGCGGTGGAGCGGCGAGGCGCGGGCGTGGATGATGAACGTCCGCGACGAGCTGCACTTCAATGCCGCGACGTTTCTGAACCAGAACCTGGACCCGACCCGGCGCATCGGCGTCGAGGCAGAGGCCGCGATTGCGCTGGCCCGGAACTGGTCGCTGGATGTGCAGGTAGCGTGGATTCGCGCCGAATTCCGCCGGGGCGCCAACAAGGGAAAGGACCTGCCGCTGGTGTCGCCGTGGACCGGCAGCGCATCGTTGCGCTGGCAGGCCCCGTCCGGTCTAGAATTTGCCGGCACGGTCAATGCGGTCGCGCCAAAATGGATGGACAACGACGATGCGAACCGCGGCGCGAAGATTCCCGGCGCGGCCCTGTTCGACGCGCGTGTTGCGGGGGAACGCGGCCCGTGGCGCGGATCGCTGCAGATCAACAACCTGCTGGACAAGCAGTACTTCAACTACGCAGTTGCCAGCACGACGACCGTCACCACCTACAACGCCTATCCGTTGGCGGGGCGGACGTTTCGCATTGAGGTGCGGCGGGCGTTCTAGCGGGCGAGCAGGGCGGAAAGCTGGCGTGCCTTGGTGAGGTAGGCGCGGTTGGTCGGGTCCAGTCTCGCCGCGGCGAGGAAGTCGTCCAAAGCCAGCCGGGTTTCGCCCAGGGCCTCGTATACAAAGCCGCGATTGTTGTAGGCGTCGGTGAATTGCGGCGCGAGGCGGATGGTTTCGGTGTAATCGACCAGCGCCCGGTCGTAGTCGCCAATCGCCTGGGACACCCAGGCGCGGTTGAAGCGGGCGAGGGCGAAAGCCGGCATCAGTTCCACCGCGCGGTTGAAGTCGTCCAGCGATTCCTGCGACCGTCCCAGATACAGCAGTGACAGTCCGCGGTTGTAATAGGCGATGCCGACGCCCGGGTCGCGCCGGATCGCCTCGGAGAACGAGTTGGCGGCGATTTCAAAATTGCCGCGCCGCCCGTGCTGGATACCCGCGTAAAGAAAGACGTATGCGGATTCGGGATTGGCCCGAAGCGCCTGTTCATACAGAACTGCGGCGAGAATCTGGTCGGCCGCCGCCTGGTCCTTGCGGGCGCGATCGACGTCGCCCTTGCCCGCGTAGGCCTGGGCGCGCTGGGACAGCAGCCATTGTTCGGTTTCCGCCGGAATGCGGCCGTCGCGAATCACCCGCGAGCAATAGTGAATCGCAAGGTCGTAGGTGGCGTATTGGGTCGCGCGCAGACCGGCGACGCAATTATCGAGGTCGGCCTGGGCGAGGGCAGGGGCGGCTGCCGCCGCCACCGTGCAAATCGCCACAATCGCCGGCCATCGCCACAATTGCATTGCTCGAGTGTCCCTGGTCCTACAGCGGCAAGTCCGACGATCCCATCAGGAACTCGTCCACTGCCCTGGCGCACTGGCGGCCTTCGCGTATCGCCCAAACGACCAGCGATTGGCCACGCCGCATGTCGCCGGCGGCGAAGACCTTTGCCACCGACGTCTGGTGTCGGCCCGGTTCCGCGGCGACGTTGCCGCGACCGTCATAGGCGACGCCCAACCCATCGAGCAGGCCGTCGTGGACCGGGCGCACGAATCCCATCGCGAGCAGCACCAGGTCCGCGTCCAGGTCGAATTCGCTGCCGTCGACGCGGTGGAGTTTCGGATCCAGGCGAACGCCATGCAGCTTGGCAACGCGCCCGCCGTCGCCGGAGAACTTCTCCGTCGCCACGCTCCAATCCCGTTCGGCGCCTTCGTCCTGGGACGACGACGTGCGGAACTTCAGCGGCCAGTCGGGCCAGGTCAGCGCCTTGTCCTCGCGGTCCGGCGGGCGCGGCAGGATTTCGAGTTGGGTCACCGACTTGGCACCCTGGCGGAACGACGTGCCGATGCAGTCGGAGCCGGTGTCGCCGCCGCCGATGACGATGACGTTCTTGTCCGTCGCGAGAATCTCGTTGCGGTCGCCGAGCGATTCTCGTGCGATCCGGCGGTTTTGCTGGGTCAGGAAGTCCATCGCGAAATGAATGCCGTCCAGCTCGCGGCCCGGCACGTCCAGATCGCGCGGCATTTCCGCGCCGCCGGTCAGCACCACCGCGTCGAAGTCCCGCAACAGGTCGTCGCCGGTCACGTCAACTCCGACGTGGCAGTGCGTGCGCAATTTGACGCCTTCGTCCTGCATCTGCTGCACGCGGCGGTCGATGTGTCGCTTTTCCATTTTGAAGTCGGGAATGCCATAGCGTAGCAGACCGCCGACCGCGGCGTTCTTTTCGAACAGCGTCACTAGATGGCCGGCGCGCGCGAGTTGCTGCGCGGCGGCAAGCCCCGCCGGTCCCGACCCGACGACGGCGACGGATTTGCCGGTGTTGCGCGCGGGCGGATGCGGGCGAATCCAGCCTTCGGACCAGGCGCGATCGACGATCGCGCACTCGATCGATTTGATCGTCACCGGATCGTCGATCAGGTTGAGGGTGCAGGACGCTTCGCACGGGGCCGGACAGATGCGGCCGGTGAACTCGGGAAAGTTGTTCGTCGAATGCAGCATTTCCGAGGCCAGTCGCCACTGGCCGCGATACACCAGATCGTTCCAGTCCGGAATCAGGTTGTTGATCGGACAGCCGCGCACGCCCTGGCGCTCGCTGCCGTGGCAGAACGGGATGCCGCAATCCATGCAGCGGGCGCCCTGGTGGCGTAGTTCGTCTTCGGCAAGGGGCCGGACGAACTCGTGAAAATGCCGCACGCGATCCGACGCCGGCTCGGCGGCAGGCTGGCGGCTGGCGATCTCCAGAAAACCGGTGACCTTGCCCATCGCCTAGCTCCCGACCGCCCGGGCCGGTTCCGTGACCGCGTCCTTGCGGAGCTGCTCCAGCGCGCGACGGTAGTCCACCGGAATGACCTTGCGGAAGCGGGGCAGGGTGATGTCCCAGTTGTCGAGGATTTCCCGCGCCTTGGCGCTGCTGGTATAGTGGGCGTGGTTGCGCAGCAAGGCGTGCAGTCGCGCCGCGTCCTGGCCCAGCATGTCCGTGGCGAGCGCGGCGAGACCGTCGGATTCAGATTCGGCCGCCTTGCGCTCCGCCGCCCCCCGATCATCGACGATCGATTCCACTTCGACCATTTCGGGGTTGACCTTGACGTCGAAGTTGCCGTCCTCGTCGAGCACATACGCAAGACCGCCGGACATGCCGGCCGCGAAGTTGCGGCCGGTCGGGCCGATGACGACGACCACGCCGCCGGTCATGTATTCGCATCCGTGATCGCCGACGCCCTCAACCACCGCCCACGCGCCGGAATTGCGGACCGCGAAGCGTTCGGCGGCGATGCCGCGAAAATAGCATTCGCCGCCGATGGCGCCGTACAGGACGACGTTCCCGACGACCATGCTTTCTTCGGGCACGATGGCGCTGTCTTCGGGCGGGTAGACGATCAGCCGCCCGCCGGACAGGCCCTTGCCGGTGTAGTCGTTGGCGTCGCCGGCAAGTTCCAGCGTGACGCCGTGCGCCGCCCAGGCGCCGAAACTTTGCCCCGCGGTGCCGGTGAAGCGGATATGAATCGTATCGTCCGGCAAGCCCCCGTGCCCGTAGCGAAGCGCCACCTCGCCGGACAGCATCGCGCCGGTCGTGCGGTCGGAATTGCGGATCGGATGCGCGAGTTGTACCGGCTCGCCCTGTTCCAGCGCCGACGCCGCCTCGCGGATCAGCGTGCGGTCCAGAACGTTGTCGATCTCATGGTGTTGCCGCTCGGTGTTGCTGATCGCCACACCGGGCGCCGGTTTCGGTGTCGCCAGCAGACGGCTAAGGTCGATTCCGCGCGCCTTGAAATGGTGGATGCCGCGCGCCATGTTGAGCCGTTCCGAGTGCCCGATCATGTTCTCGAATTTGCGGAAGCCGAGTTCGGCCATCAATTCGCGGACTTCCTCGGCGACGAAGAAGAAATAGTTGACGACGTGCTCCGGGGTGCCGGTGAACCGCTTCCGCAGAACCGGGTCCTGCGTCGCGATGCCGACCGGGCAGGTGTTCAGGTGGCACTTGCGCATCATGATGCAGCCGGCCGCGATCAATGGCGCAGTCGAAAAGCCGAACTCGTCGGCGCCGAGCATCGCGCCGATCACGACGTCCCGTCCGGTGCGAATGCCGCCGTCGACCTGGACGGTGATACGTCCGCGCAGGCGGTTCAGGACCAGGGTCTGGTGAGTCTCCGCGAGGCCCATTTCCCACGGCGACCCCGCGTGCTTGATCGAGGTCAGCGGGCTGGCACCGGTGCCGCCGGATGCGCCGGCGATCGTCACATGGTCGGACCGGGCCTTGGACACGCCGACGGCGACAGTGCCGACGCCGATTTCGGACACCAGCTTTACACTGACCTGGCCGCGCGGATTTACGTTTTTCAGATCGAAGATCAACTGCGCCAGGTCCTCGATTGAATAGATGTCGTGGTGCGGCGGCGGCGAGATCAGTCCGACCCCCGGCGTCGAGTGTCGAACCGCGGCGATGGTCGCGTCGACCTTGTGGCCGGGAAGTTGGCCGCCTTCGCCGGGCTTCGCGCCCTGTGCGACCTTGATTTGCATCATGTCGGAATTGACGAGGTATTCGGTCGTTACCCCGAACCTTCCCGATGCGACCTGCTTGATCGACGAGCGCATCGAATCGCCGTTCGGCAATGGCGTGAAGCGGTCGACTTCCTCGCCGCCTTCGCCGGTGTTCGATCGGCCGCCGATCCGATTCATCGCGATTGCCAATGTCGTATGTGCCTCGCGCGAAATCGAACCGAATGACATCGCGCCGGTGGCGAAACGCCGAACGATTTCGGAAGCCGGCTCGACTTCGTCGAGCGGCACCGCTGTGGCGTCGTTCTTGAAGGCGAACAGCCCGCGCGGCGTCATCATTCGTTCCGACTGGTCGTTGATCGATGCGGCGAATGCGCGATACTGATCCGCCGCGTTGCCGCGCACCGCGTGCTGCAATGTGGCGACGGATTCCGGCGTCCAGTAATGGCGTTCGCCGCGCAGCCGGAACTGGTAGTCGCCGCCGGGGTCGAGCATGGTTTCAAGAACGGGCGCGGCACCAAATGCGTCGCGATGGCGTTGCACGGTTTCCTCGGCCACTTCTTCGATGCCGATGCCTTCGATGGCGCTGTGGGTACCGAAGAAATATTCGTCGACAAACGACTGCCGCAGTCCGACCGCATCGAATATCTGTGCGCCGCAATACGACTGCCAGGTCGAGATGCCCATTTTCGACATCACCTTCAGCATGCCCTTGGCGGCGGCTTTCAGATAGTTCGCCCGGGCTTTCGCGGCGTCGACGCCGTCGTCCAGTTCGCCGGTTTCGGCCATGTGGTCCAGCGTTTCAAACGCGAGCCACGGGTTGATCGCCTCGGCGCCGTAGCCGCCGAGCAGGCAGAAATGATGGATTTCGCGGGCTTCGCCGGTTTCGACCACCAGGCCGGTCAACGTGCGCAGACCTTTGCGCACCAAGTGATGATGTACCGCCCCGGTCGCCAGCAGCGCCGGGATCGCGATACGGTCTGCTGACAGCGCCCGGTCCGACAGGATGATGACGTTGTCGGATTCGGCGATCGCCGATTCCGCCATTGCCAGAAGCGCGTCGATCGCCGGTTTCATTCCGGCGGGCCCAAGGGCGGCCGGATAGGTGATGTCGAGCGTCGCGGCGCGGAACCTGCCGCCGGTGATGGTGGCGTTGGCGGCGATGTTGCGGATTTTTTCGAGGTCGTGATTGGTCAGAATCGGGTGTTGGGCCTCGAGCCGCATGTGGCCGTCCCTGTCGCCGAGGTCGAGCAGATTGGGGCGCGGGCCAATCAGCGTGACGAGGCTCATCACCAACGATTCGCGAATCGGATCGATGGCCGGGTTCGTCACCTGGGCGAAATTCTGACGAAAGTAGTTGTAGAGCAGCTTGGCGCGGTCGGACATCGCCGCAATCGGCGTGTCGTTGCCCATCGATCCGGTCGCTTCGGCGCCGTCGTTCGCCATCGGCGCCATCAGGAACTTGGTGTCTTCCTGGGTGTAGCCGAACGCCTGTTGGCGATCGAGCAGCGTCGCCGCCGCATCGGGATACGAAGGCGGACATTCCGGCAGCCGTTCGACGCGAATCTGGGTGCGGTCGAGAATCTGCTGGTACGGATAGGCAGCGGCGAGGTCGGCCTTGATCTCGGCGTCGTCGATGATGCGGCCCTGTTCGGTGTCGATCAGCAGCATCTTGCCCGGCTGCAATCGCCACTTCTTGACGATGCGGTTGTTCGGAATCGAAAGCACGCCAATTTCCGAGGCCAACACCGCAACTCCGTCGTCGGTGACCAGATACCGTGACGGGCGCAATCCGTTGCGGTCCAGGGTGCCGCCGATCTGGCGTCCGTCGGTGAACCCGATCGAGGCCGGGCCGTCCCATGGTTCCATCAGCGCGGCGTGGTATTCGTAGAACGCCTTCCGCGCCGGATCCATCAGCACGTTGCCTTCCCACGCCTCGGGGATCAGCAACATCATCGCGTGGGCGAGGGGATAGCCGCCCTGCACCAGCAGTTCGAGGGTGTTGTCGAATCCCGCCGAATCGGACTGGCCTTCGGGAATCAACGGCCAGAGTTTTTCGAGGTCGTCGCCGAACAGCTCGGAGCGCATTGCCGTGCGGCGGGCGTTCATCCAGTTGACGTTGCCGCGCAACGTATTGATCTCGCCGTTATGGCAGATCATGCGGAACGGCTGCGCGAGGCTCCAGCTTGGGAACGTGTTGGTCGAAAACCGCTGGTGGACCAACGCCAGGCAACTGGTGAGACGTGAATCGGACAGGTCGTCGTAGTAGGGGCCGACATCGCGCGCCAGCAACATGCCCTTGTAGGCTAGGACCCGCGACGACAGCGTACAGATATAGAACTCCGCCGTTTCGTCGCCGCGCTCGGCGACTGCGCGCTCGACAAGCTTGCGGATCACAAACAGCTTGCGCTCGAATGCATCCTGGTCGGCGCAATCGCCGCGTCCGACCAAGAGCTGCCGGATGACCGGTTCGGTTTCCCGCACGCTGTCGCTGAGGATATCGCTGTGGACCGGAACGTCTCGCCAGCCGAGCAGTGTCTGTCCTTCGGCGGCGACATGGCGGGCGATTTCCGATTCGCACGCGGCGCGCGCGGCGGCATCCCGTGGCAGGAACACGTTGCCGGCCCCGTAGTACCCGGGCCGTGGCAGCTCGATCCCCGCCGCCGGAGCGACCGCACGCAGAAACCCGTCGGGCATTTGCAGCAACAGCCCGGCGCCGTCACCCATGTTCGGATCGAAGCCGACAGCGCCGCGGTGGGTGAGGTTGACCAGAATCTCCAGACCTTGCTCGACGATGCGGTGGCTCTTGTCGCCGGCGATGTTGGCGACAAACCCGATGCCGCACGAATCGCGTTCGTTGCGGGGGTGGTACAGGCCCTGGGGCGGTGGCGGTCCGTGACGCATCGTCGATTCCGGCGATTCCCTGTGTTGTCGCGCGCCGGTTTGGGCGCGACGAGCCATGCGCCGCGGCCCCGTTTCCGGCGCCGGGCGTTCCGGTGGCCCCAATATGGCTGGTTCCGCCCGGATTTTCACACTTTTTCGATTCGGGCCGGCCGGTCTTCGCTGCAGCAGGCGGCAGGCGGGGAGGCGGCTAGCCCGCCGGCTCCCACCCGTCGGCAATGGCGCGGGCTTCCGCCTCTTGCGCCGCGCTCAGCGAAACCCGGACAAAGCTGTACGCTTCGCGTGCTTCCAGTTGGCCCAGACGGTCGGCGATCAGCAACCAGGCGGCACCATGGACAACGTCTTTTGCGATCCCGTTTCCGGCCGCCAAGGCCAGTCCGATAAAAAACGCGCTCTTGCCGACCCCCTGGCGCGCGGCCAGAAAGTGCCAGCGCATTGCCTCGGCCTGGTTCTGCTCGACGCCGAGGCCGCGGGCGTACATGTCGCCCAGGCCGCTCTGGGCGCCGGGGTTGCCGGCTTCGGCGATCGGCAGCCATTCGGTCAGCGCGGTTTCCCAGTCTTCGTTCTGGGCGGCGACCAGACCTTCGTAGAAACCCGCCTGGGCGGCCGGTGCGATTGCCAGCCCCGCCACCAAGAACGCGGCGGCGCAAAGGGACGCCGCCCGCGCGGCGGCGGCCGGAAAGGACGGCAATGGTACGAGCGGGCGCATCGCCGGCGACGGTATCACGACGGCGGGGGGCTGCGAAGTCCGGTCAGCCGGGCTCCGGTTGCTGTTTGGGCATCCCTTCGGGCAGCACCGCGTCGGTCAGCACGGCGCCGATGAAGCTCGCGCCCGTGACGATCGCCCCGTCTAGATTGGCGCGGCTGAGATTGGCGCTGGAAAGATCGGTGCCGGCGAGGTTGGCGCCGCGCAGGTCTGCGTCGGCGAGGTCGGCCCCGGCCAGGCCCGCATTCAGCAGCGACGACGGCCACGCGCGCCCGGTGGGTTTGCCCTCGGCATCGCGAATGGCGACGGGATTGAACAGCGCCCGGCGCAGATTCGCGCCTTGCAGCCGCGCGCGGGTGAGAACCGCGCCGCGCAAATCGGCAAAGCTCAGGTCGGCCGATTCCAGGTTTGCGTCGGAAAAGTCGACAAACATCAACATCGCCTTCGACATGCTGGCGCCGCTGAGGTCCGAGCGGGCAAAGTTCGCTGCGTGCAGCGTCATGCCGGTAAAATCGGCGTCCCGAAGGTCCTGGTCAGACAGGTCGGCGCGCGCCCCATGGCGACCGCCGGTGGAATTCCATTGGGCGTGGGCTTTCAATACTTCCTGTACATCGACCGGGAGGTTGTCGACGCGCTTGGCGACCAGGGAATCCTTGGTTTCCGCACCGGAAAAATCGACATCTTTCAGGTTTACGCCATTCAGGTTGACGCCGGTGAACTTGCTGAACTTGACGTTGGCATGGGCCATCGAGCAGTTCGAGAAGTCGGCGTTCTGGACCCGCGCGCCTTCGAGGTTGGCGCCGGTGAGGTCGGCGCTGGTCAGATTGGTCCGAACAATCTGCGTCCGCGCCAGGGACGCGCCGCGCAGCGACGCCGCCGCCATGTCGGTCTCTGTCAAATTGGCGCCGTTCAGGTTCGCCTTGTCGAGATTGCTTTCCGACAGGTCGGCCCGCGAACTGCGCCGGGTCACGCCGTCACCGGTGGTCGCGCTGGCGCCGCCCGCTATCTGGCCGGGCCGCAGGTCCGCCTCGCTGAGGTTGGCGCCTTGCATCTTTGCGCCATGCATCTGCGCCCCGCGAAGATCGGCACGGTAGAAATTGACGCCGCGCGAATCCGACCCGCTCAGATTGGCGCAAAACAGGTCCGCAAAACTGAAATCCGCCCTGTGCAGGCTGCTGCGGCTCAGATTGATTCCCGACAGGATCTCCCCGGACAGATTGATGTTCGGGAACCGGAGTCCGGACAGATTGATGTTGCGAAGTTCAGCACCACGCCCCCCGGGCCGGCCGCGGACAAACTTCTGGTGCGCCAGTATCGTGTCGGCGAATTCCTGGGGCGTGATCGCCATGACGGAGTACCCGTTTGTTGCGCCGGGACGGCGCAACGCACCGTACAACGCGCCGCCGCCTCGCGCCGGCAGCTGGTGCCGCCATCATGATGCCGGACCCGGACAGCGGCGCAGGCCAAACCTATCACTCTGCTGTGAGCGGATACCACAAAAACAGCGCACGGCAGAACATGGGTGTGACAGAATATCGGACACCACCCGTTGTGGTTGGGCTGGTCGACTTGCCTGTCCACAAGGGTGCGCCCGAGGCGGAGTGGGAGGAGGCTCCGGCCTCAGGCTGCGACCGCGACCCGCAGGTTGGTGGCGCGGACGATGCCCCCTTCGCGGACCGCAAGGAACACGACCAGCTGCCCCTTGCCGAGCGATTTGACGCCGGAAAGGTCCAGGGCGGTGAAGTGCACGAATACATCCGGCAAGCCGTCGTCGGGGGCAATGTATCCGTACCCCATGTCGCCGTTATACGACTTTACTGTTCCGGTCTGCATCTCGATGCCCTTTGGCTGCGTCCGGGGGTTGCCCGCCGGCGATGGTCGCTTCGCCTGTTGACCACCTTCGCTCCAACATCTTCGGTCCAACTTCTTCGGTCCAAACATCGCAACACTCGTGCCAACACGCGGACGGTCAAGTGAAGTGTATCAAAATCATATATTTGGTATGGTTGGTTCATCTCCAGTAGCAGTATTGGACCGACGATTGGTGGTTGATAATAGCCACCGTTGAGGCGGTGGCATCCGCCACCGGCTCTGCTAGTGGATTGACCCTGACATTGGAATCCGGTTTGGGATTCCCGCGAAGCGCTGGACGTGCGAGTCT
>JAQBXG010000021.1 GCA_027625125.1 Pseudomonadota bacterium | reverse complement strand
GCCATCACCGGCGCCGCCGTCGACCACCCCGCCGTCACCGGCGCCACCCTCGCCCACCCCGCCATCCCCGGCGCCGCCGTCCACGGGCGGCGGCGCTCCGACCTCGGCGGCCAGCAGATCAAGCGCGTTGATGACGCCGTCGTCGTTCACGTCCAGATCGACCTTGGCCCAGGCGTCGTCGTCCTCGCCGGGCTTTTCGACACCGAAGTTGGCCTGCAACGCGCCGACATACCCACGTTCCCCGAGCGCCCTGGCGACGGCGACATAGGCTCTGACTCGCTCGCCGTTGTTGCGGAATCCGTCATCCAGGTCGCGGTTCCCCCAGCCTCGGGCGACCAGCGTATCCAGCTGCGCCGGGGTCAAGTCGCCGGTCTCGGCCAAACCTGCGCCGTCGTCTCCGAGAGCGTCGCCGAACAGTTTCGCGACCTCCGCCGGATCATCGGCTTCCCCTCCGTCATCCCCGCCGCGACCGCGACCGCGATTGTCGTCGCCACCGCCCTCGCCACGGTTGTCGGCCGCGTCGCCGGCCCGGCCACGACCGCGATTGTCGTCGCCGCCGCCGCCTTCGCCGCGATTGCCGTCGTCGGCGCGGTCGCCGTCCTTGCCCTTGTCGTCGTCCTTGCCCTTGTCGCCGTCCTTGCCCTTGTCGTCGTCCTTGCCCTTGTCGTCGTCCTTGCCGCGGTCCTCGTCGTTGCCGCGCCCGTTGTCGCCAGCATTGCCGCGCCCCTGCGCGACCGCATCTATTCCGGAAATTCGGGCGATGCCGTCGTCGACCGAAACGGTGACCGGTGCGCCCGCGCACACCAGGCCAAAGGTTGCCGCGCCACCCCACACCAGCATCCGCCGCCACACCGTTCGGTCTTTCATCGGTCTTCTCCTCTGCCCGGAATGTCGCCGTACAATTGCCCCAAGCCTGCCCGATCTTGCGGGGGGTTGTCTGTAACCCGGATCACAGACCCAGGCCGACAAGCGCGCGCGAAAACGATTTCGCATCGAAGGGTTGCAGATCCTCGACGGCCTCGCCGACGCCGACATAGGCGACCGGCAGCAAGAACTCGGCGGCCAGCGCGACAAGCATGCCGCCGTGGGCGGTGCCGTCCAGCTTCGTCATCGCCAGCGCCGTCACCCCGGCCAGCTCCTGAAACGCCGCGACCTGGGCGCGGGCGTTCTGTCCGGTCGTCGCGTCCAGAACCAGCAAGACCCCGTGCGGGGCGGCGGCGTCCCGCTTTTTCAGCACCCGCACGACCTTGCCCAGCTCGGCCATCAAGTCCGCCTTGTTCTGCAAGCGCCCGGCGGTGTCGATCAGCACGACATCGGCGCCGTCCCGTTCGGCCCCGGCGACGGCGTCAAACGCCAGCCCGGCGGCATCGGCCCCCGGCTCCCGCGCCACCACCGTCGCGCCGGCGCGCTCGCCCCAAATTTTCAGCTGGTCGATCGCGGCGGCGCGAAACGTATCGCCGGCCGCCAGCACCACCGACTTGCCTTGCGTCCGCAGGCGATGGGCGATCTTGCCGATCGTCGTCGTCTTGCCGCTGCCGTTGACCCCCACCACCAGCAACACAAACGGCTTCGCCGCGTTCCAGTCGATCGGCCGCTCCGCGGGTGCAAGGACTGCGGCGATTTCGTCGGCCAACGCCTCGCGGACCTGCTCCGGCGGCGCTGCCGGGTCAAACCGCTGCCGGGCGATGCGGCCGGCGATGCGCTCGGCGGCGGCCACGCCCAGATCAGCGGCGATCAGCAGTTCCACCAGTTCGTTGACCGCGGCGTCGTCCAGCCGCCGTTGCGTCAACAATTCGTTGAGGTTGTCGCCCAGACTCGCGGCGCTTCGCCGCATGCCCGAACGCAACCGCGACCACCACCCGCCGGTGTCCTTGTCGGCGCTCATGCGGCGACGCGGGCGATCAGTCTCCCAGGTTCCGCGGCGGTAAACACCACCGGCAGCACGGCGCCGGCGGGGGCATCGCGATGGATCGCGACCGGCGCATAGTCGTCGCTGCGGGCGAACGCGACCCCATGGCGCGATTCCTCGACCATCGCCCGCGACCGCATGCCCACCTGCGCGGCGAGCCGGGCGGCCAGCGCGATATTGCCGCGGGCGCGCAACCGCGCCGCCCGTTCGCGCCGCACGTCCACCAGCACCTGGGGCATGCGGGCCGCCGGGGTCTCCGGCCGCGGCGAATACGGAAACACGTGCAGATGCGACAGGCCGCAGTCATCGACCAGCGCCAGGGTGTTGGCAAACGCGGTATCGGACTCGGTCGGAAACCCGGCGATCAAATCTGCGCCCAGCGCCACATCGGGGCGCAGCCGCCGCACGCGCTCGCAGAAAGCGACGGCATCGCGACGGGAGTGGCGGCGCTTCATGCGCTTCAGAATCAAGTCGTCGCCGGACTGCAAACTCAGGTGCAGATGGGGCAGCAACCGTTCGTCCCCGGCGATCACCTCCCATAACTCGTCGTCGACCTCCGCCGGGTCCAGCGACGAAAGGCGCAACCGCGCAAGCTCGGGCACCTCCGCCAACAGCCGTCGCACCAGACGCCCCAACCGCTCGCCCTGGCCCAGGTCCGCGCCCCACGCCGTGACATCGACGCCGGTCAACACGATCTCGGCCGCGCCCTCGGCCACCAGCGCACGGGCGCGGGCGGCGACTTCGGCCACCGGCACGCTCCGCGCCGGACCACGACCCATCGGAATCACGCAAAACGTACAGCGATGATCGCACCCGTTCTGGACCCGCAGATACACCCGCGGGCGGCGCGGCTGCGCCCGGACGGTCCGCGTGCGGCCGGACCCGCAACGCAGACGCCCGCCCGGCCGCAAATACGATTGCGCCCGCGCCTTTTCAGCGTTGGCGATCACGCGATCGACTTCCGCCATGGCGGCATATGCTTCGGGCTGGACCTCTGCCGCACAGCCGGTGACCAGGATGCGCCGTTCGGGCCGCTCCCGGCGCAGGCGGCGGATGGCCTGGCGCGCTTGCCGCTCCGCCTCGCCGGTGACGGCGCAGGTATTGACGACGACCGCGTCGCCGGCGTCCGCCGCAATCGCGGCGGCAAGAATGTCGTCGGCTTCCGAGGCGTTGAGGCGGCAGCCGAACGTGACGACTTCGGGACTAGTGATCGTGCCCATCCGCCTCGGCGGCAAGCTTTTCCATGAATCCGATCAACAGCGGTGCCATCGTGACGGTGCCGTGGAACACGGTCTGCGCCGGTCCGGTCAACAGGATATGGTTGTCGTCGCGCCACAACACGCCGACCGGCCCGCCAGCCAGCTCGACCACCGCCGAACGCCCGGTCACGCCGGTGCGCGCTGCCGTCACCAGCGCCGCGCATGCGGCGGTACCGCACGCCAGCGTCTCGCCCGCGCCGCGCTCCCAAACCCGCA
Organism: Pseudomonadota bacterium; assembly: GCA_027625125.1. Lineage (GTDB taxonomy): Bacteria > Pseudomonadota > Alphaproteobacteria > UBA2966 > CAIVPW01 > JAQBXG01. The sequence goes on along the minus strand of JAQBXG010000021.1, from coordinate 10,530 downwards.
ACTTGATGGTGTCTTCGCCGGTGACCTTGGCCAGTCCGACGTTCGCGCCCTCGGGGAACAATGCGGCGGTCTCCAGCAACGGTCCGATGCGCGCGAGATCGACCGCGTCCGGGTTCTTGACCAAAAACACTAGATGCGGATTGCCGACGTTCACCGCCGCCGGGTCCCACAGCAACGGGTCGCCGCCGGGGTTGGATTCGTCGGCGATCTCGATATCCAGATGCAGCGTGTCGCGCTCTTCGGCCAGCGGAATCTCCTGCCACCCGGTCCGCACCGGCCCCAAATCGACGGTGATCATGCCCTCGCCGCCGTCGAACGCCTCCAGCACCCCGGCCAGGGTCTCGATCGTCGCGCGTCCCTCGCCCTTCTCCCGCATGATATGCCGCCCGACGCAGCGCGCGCCGTTGCCGCACGCGCCGACCTCGGTTCCGTCGGCGTTGAAGATCTGCATGAAAACGTCGGCGCGTTCCGAGTTCCGCAGCACCAGCACCTGGTCGCAGCCGATGCCGACGTGGCGATCGGCGATGGCCTGAATCTCGACCGGCTCCAGCCCAAACGGCCGCGTGCGGGCGTCCAGAACGACAAAGTCGTTCCCAAGCCCCTGCAACTTCAGAAAAGGCCGCTCGCCGTCCATGGTTCCGGGTTATAGGGGGCCGCAGTGTCCGGGTACAGCAGCGCCAAACCCGGCGGCCTTGACCGTCTCCGGGGCCAGGCCTACATTCCGGCCACTTTTCGAGTTGTTGGTTGCGTCGGCCTCCCCGGTTCGGGGAACCGCCAGTCCGCGAGGTTTCGCGCACTGGCGCGCAACCACTTTGGCCTTGGCGAAACTGCGTTTGGCGAAACTGCGTTTGGCAAGACGGCATGTTTGAATCCCTTTCGGCCCGGTTGGGCCAGGTCTTCGATGGACTCCGCAAGCGCGGCGCGCTGACGGAATCCCACGTCGACGAGGCGTTGCGCGAAGTGCGCGCGGCGCTGCTCGAAGCCGATGTGGCGCTGCCGGTGGTCAAGGACTTCATCGCTGCGGTGCGCGAACGGGCGGTGGGCCAGGAAGTCATTCGCTCCGTCTCCCCGGCCCAGATGGTCATCAAGATCGTCCACGACCGCCTGATCGAGGTGCTGGGCGCCGAATCCGCCGGGCTGCAACTGGCGGCGGTGCCGCCGGTGCCGGTGCTTTTGGTCGGCCTGCAAGGCTCCGGCAAGACGACCACCACCGCCAAGCTTGCCCGCCGCCTTTCCGGTCGCGACCACAAACAGGTGCTGATGGCGTCGCTCGACGTGCACCGGCCGGCGGCCCAGGAACAATTGCGGGTGCTGGGCGAACAGGCCGGCATCGCCACGCTGCCGATCGTGCCGGGCCAGACGCCGGTCGACATAGCCCGCCGGGCGATAGATTCCGCCCGCCTGCGCGGCATCGATATCGTGCTGCTGGACACCGCCGGCCGCCTGACCGTCGACGAGGCGATGATGTCCGAGGCGGCGGCGGTCAAGGCGGCGGTCCATCCGGCCGAAATCCTGTTGGTCGCCGATGCGCTGACCGGCCAGGACGCGGTCGCCACCGCCACCGCCTTCCATGAACGCCTGGGCGTGACCGGCATCGTGCTGACCCGCACCGACGGCGACGGGCGCGGCGGCGCGGCGTTGTCGATGCGCGCCGTCACCGGCTGCCCGATCAAGCTTCTGGGCACCGGCGAGGGCGTCGATGCCCTCGAGGCGTTTCACCCCGACCGCGTCGCCTCCCGCATCCTCGGCATGGGCGATGTCGTCGGCCTGGTCGAAAAGGCGGCGGAGACGGCGGAGGCCGAGGATGCCGAAAAGCTCGAAGCCAGACTGCGCTCCGGCGTTTTCGATCTCCAGGACTACGCCGACCAGCTCGGCCAGATGCGCCGCATGGGCGGCATGGAAGGCCTGATGGGCATGCTTCCCGGCGTCGGCAAGATGAAAAAGCAACTGGCAAACGCCAACCTCGACGACACGCTGCTGTCGCGGCAGCAGGCGATTATTTCGTCGATGACGCGGCAGGAACGCCGCAAGGCGAAGATTTTGAACGGCTCGCGGCGGCGGCGCATCGCCGCCGGGTCCGGCACCACCGTCCAGGAAGTGAACCGGCTGTTGAAACAGCACCGCCAGATGGCGGACATGATGAAAAAGATGGGCAAGCTCGGGAAAAAGGGCCTCGCGCGCGCCCTGTCCGGCATGCCGGGGCTGAACGGCATTCCGCGCTAGCCCGCGCACCGCACCGAACACCACCGGAGGATCACAAGCATGGGATTGAGAATTCGCCTGGCACGCGCCGGCGCCAAGAAACGGCCCTACTACCGGATCGTCGTCGCCGACGTGCGCAACCCCCGCGACGGCCGCTTCCTCGAACGCGTGGGGTCCTACAACCCGCTGCTCCGCAAGGACGACCCCGATCGCGTCAAGTTGGTCGAGGACCGCATCCGCCATTGGCTCGGCCACGGCGCGGTGCCGACGGACCGGGTCGCGCGCTTCCTCGGTGCGGCGAACATCATCGCCGTCCCCGCACAGCGCAACAACCCGGACAAGGCGAAGCCGAAGAAAAAGGCCCAGGAACGGGCCGCAGCGGCCGAAGCGGCGAAGCAGGCCGCCGCCGAAGCCGCCGCCGCGGCAGCGGAACAAGAAAAGGCCGCCGCGGCCGCATCGGAGCCGGAGGCAGCGTCAGAGTCGGACGGCGGCGGCGAAGACGCCCCAAAGGAAGACTAGGCCCGGCCGGAATCAGCACGATGGGTGGCGGGAACCGAATCTGCCTCGGCGAGATTGCCGGCCCGCACGGCCTCGGCGGCAGCGTCCGGGTGCGTTCGTTCGCGGCGACGCCCGAAGACCTCGGCGCCTACGGGCCGCTGACCGACAAGGGGGGCCGCACGCTCCGCATTCTGTCGCTGCGGCGGGCGGGGGACGGACTGCTGGTCCGATTCGACGGCATCGGTGATCGCAGCGCGGCGGAGGCGCTGCGCGGCGCCAGGTTGTTCGTCGATCGCGACCGCCTGCCGCCGCCACAGCCGGACGAGTACTACCACGCCGACCTGATCGGCCTGGCGGTGGAGCGGACCACGGGCGAGCCGCTTGGCGCCGTCGCCGCCGTTCGCAACTACGGCGCCGGTGACCTGTTGGAGGTGGCGCTGCCCGGCGGCGGCTCCGAACTGATCCCGTTCGCCGACGAATTCGTGCCCGTCGTGGACATCGCGGCGGGCCGGGTGGTGGCGGATCCTCCCCGGCTGGTCGACGCTGCGGACCCGGATTTGGCGGCGGAAGAGGCGGCCGACCATGGCTGACGCGCCCTGGACCGCACGGGTGCTGACCCTCTACCCCGAGATGTTTCCGGGGCCGCTCGGCCATTCCCTGGCCGGCGCGGCGCGGGCGCGCGCCATCTGGGCGCTGGAAACGGTGGACATCCGCGGGTTTGCGCGCGATAAACACGCCACTGTCGACGACGCTCCGTTTGGTGGCGGCCCGGGAATGGTGCTCAGGCCGGACGTGCTGGCCGCCGCGATCGACGATGCCGAAGCGCGGGCCGAACGGCGGTTGCCGCTGATCTATCCGACCCCGCGCGGCGCCAGCCTGACACAGCGCCGGGTCCGGGAACTTGCGGCAGGAGACGGGGCGGTGCTGATTTGCGGACGCTTCGAAGGTGTGGACGAGCGTGTCCTCGAGGCCCGCGACATTGAGGAGCTGAGCGTCGGCGACTATGTGCTCTCGGGCGGCGAGACGGCGGCGCTGGTTTTGCTCGACGCCGTCGTGCGGCTGCTGCCCGGCGTGACCGGCAGCGCCGAGTCGGCGGCGGAGGAAAGTTTCGAGGCGGGATTGCTGGAGTATCCCCAGTATACCCGCCCAAGGATGTGGGAAGACCGGCAGGTGCCGGACGTGCTGTTGTCCGGCGACCACGAGCAGATTCGCCGCTGGCGCCGCGCGGAATCGGAACGTAGCACCCGCGAGCGGCGCCCGGACCTGTGGCGCGCGGCTACCGGGAGCCGGGAAAATGGGACGAACGGGTGAACGATATGAACACGCTTGAACAATTCAATCGCAGCCAGGCCGAAGCCCTGGCGGAGCGCCGCGCGGTGCCCGAATTCGCCCCCGGCGACACGCTGCGCGTCAGCTTGCGCGTGATCGAAGGAACCCGCGAACGTCTCCAGGCGTTCGAGGGCGTCTGCATCGCCAAGCGCAATCGCGGCCTCAACTCGTCATTCACGGTCCGCAAGGTTTCCTACGGCGAAGGCGTCGAGCGCATCTTCCAGACCTATTCGGCCAACATCGCCGAGATCGCGGTCGTGCGCCGCGGCGACGTGCGCCGCGCCAAGCTGTATTACCTCCGTGGCCTTTCGGGAAAGCGTGCGCGCATCCGCGAAAAACAGGATCAGCGCGGCAAGTCCACGCAATCCGACACCACCGATAGCTAGACCAGACCTCGCCCGCAGCCGCGCCCCGATCCACCGGGCGGTCTGATCGGGCCGCACCCCACCGGAACGATGGCACGCACACTGTTCGAAAAGATCTGGGACGCCCACCTCGTCGACAAAGCCGCCGACGGCGCCGCGACGCTGTACGTCGACCGCCACCTGGTCCACGAAGTCACCAGCCCGCAGGCCTTCGAAGGCCTGCGCATCGCCGGCCGCTCCGTGCGGCGGCCCGACGCCACCCTCGCCGTCGCCGACCACAACGTGCCGACGACGGCGCGGGCCGAGGGCATCCGCGATCCCGAATCGCGGCTCCAGGTCGAGACGCTGGAGGCGAACTGCGCCGAGTTCGGCGTCCCGTACTTCGCGATGGACGACGTGCGCCAGGGCATCGTCCATATCGTCGGCCCGGAACAGGGCATGACCCAACCGGGCATGACGATCGTCTGCGGCGATTCCCATACCTCGACCCACGGCGCGTTCGGAGCGCTGGCGTTCGGCATCGGCACCTCCGAAGTCGAGCACGTACTGGCGACGCAGACGATGGTCCAGCGACGCCCGAAGAGCATGCGGGTGACCATCGACGGCGCGTTGCACCCCGGCGTCGCCGCCAAGGACGTGATCCTGGCGGTGATCGGCGCCATCGGCACCGCCGGCGGCACCGGCCACGTCATCGAATACGCCGGCAGTGTCATTCGCGGCCTGTCGATGGAAGAACGCATGACCGTCTGCAACATGTCGATCGAGGCCGGCGCCCGCGCGGGCCTGATCGCCCCCGACGCCGTGACGTTCGACTACCTGCGTGGTCGCCCGCTCGCCCCCGGCGAAGCCGACTTCGACCGCGCGGTGGAACTTTGGCGCGCGCTGCCCTCCGACCCCGGCGCGGCCTACGACCGCGAGGTGAAGCTGGACGCGGCCGCCATCGCGCCGCTGGTCACCTGGGGCACCAGCCCCGAGGATGTCGTCGCCATCGACGGCGTCGTGCCCGACCCGGCCGACGCCCGCGATGCGGGCAAGCGCGCGGCGATGGAGCGTTCGCTGGCCTACATGGACCTGGTTCCCGGCACCTTGATGACCGAGGTAGCGGTGGACCGCGTATTCATCGGCTCCTGCACCAACGGCCGCATCGGCGACCTCCGCGCCGCCGCCGCGATTGCGCGCGGGCGCAAGGTTGCGGCCGGAGTCTCGGCGATGGTCGTGCCGGGTTCCGGGCTGGTCAAGCGCCAGGCCGAGGAAGAAGGCCTCGACCAGGTATTTCTGGATGCGGGCTTCGAGTGGCGCGAGCCGGGCTGCTCGATGTGCCTGGCGATGAATGCCGACCGCCTGGAGCCGGGCGAACGCTGCGCGTCCACATCGAACCGCAATTTCGAGGGCCGCCAGGGACGCGGCGGCCGCACCCACCTGATGGGGCCGGCGATGGCGGCGGCGGCGGCGATCACCGGCCGCCTCGCCGACGTCCGCGACTTCAACGAATAGGCGGGACAATGGAATCCTTCACCACCCTGACCGGCGTTGCCGCGCCGCTGCCGATGGTCAATGTCGATACCGACATGATCATTCCCAAGCAGTACCTGAAGACGATTCGCCGCACCGGCCTTGGCCAATACCTGTTCGACGAGCTGCGCCGCACGCCCGACGGCGAACGGATCGCCGACTTCGTGCTGAACCGCGCGCCCTGGGACCAGGCGAAGATTCTGATCGCCGGGGCGAATTTCGGCTGCGGATCGTCGCGCGAACATGCGCCGTGGGCGCTGAACGATTTCGGCATCCGCTGCATTATCGCGCCGGGCTTCGCCGACATCTTCTACAACAACTGTTTCCAGAACGGCATGTTGCCGATCGTGCTGCCACAGGCGGATATCGACACGCTGCTGGCGGCGGCCTCGGGCTGCGGCAATCACACGTTCACTGTCGATCTCGATTCCCGCACGATCGCACACCCGGGCGGCGAAATCGCGTTCGACATCGATCCCGAGCGGCGGCGGCGTCTGCTCGAAGGCCTCGACAACATCGGTCTGACGCTCGAAAAAGCTGCCGCCATCAACGATTTTGAATCCCGGCAAAGGTCGGCGGCGCCGTGGCTCTATGCCTAAGGCGATGAATCTGTTGTTCCTGCCCGGCGACGGCATCGGGCCCGAGGTGATGGCCGAAGTCCGGCGCGTCGCCGACTGGCTTGCCGCGAACCGCGGCCTTTCGTTCGCGATCACGCACGGCCTGGTCGGCGGCGCGTCCTATGACGCCCACGGCACCCCGCTCACCGACGATACGATGGCCCAGGCGATGGACGCCGATGCGGTGCTGCTGGGCGCGGTCGGCGGCCCGAAATGGGACAGCCTCGATTTTTCGCTGAAGCCCGAACGCGGCCTGTTGCGGCTCCGCAAGGACATGGACCTGTTCGCCAATCTGCGCCCGGCCGTCGTGTTCGAAGCGCTGGCCGAGGCATCGACGCTGAAGACCGACCTGGTCGCCGGTCTCGATATCATGATCGTCCGCGAACTGACCGGCGGCGTCTATTTCGGCGAGCCGCGCGGCATCGAATCCTTGCCCGACGGCAGCCGCCGCGGCGTCAACACCCAGGTCTATACGACCGCCGAAATCCACCGCGTCGCCCGTGTCGCGTTCGACATCGCCCGCCGTCGCGGCAACCGCGTGGTCTCGGTCGAAAAATCGAACGTGATGGAATCCGGCCTGCTGTGGCGACAAGAAGTCCAGGCGCTGCGGGATTCCGAGTACACCGACATCGACCTCAGCCATATGTACGCCGACAACTGCGCGATGCAACTGGTGCGCAACCCAAAGCAATTTGATGTCATCGTCACCGACAATCTGTTCGGCGACATGCTGTCGGACGAAGCGGCAATGCTGACCGGCTCCCTCGGCATGCTGCCCAGCGCCTCGCTGGGCAAAGGCGACGCGAACGGTCGCCGCCGCGCGCTCTACGAACCGGTGCACGGCAGCGCGCCCGACATCGCCGGGCAGGGCCTCGCCAATCCGCTGGCGACGATCCTCAGTTTTGCAATGCTGCTGCGCTATTCGTTTGCGCTGGGTGTCGAAGCGGACTGGATCGAGCAGGCGGCGGCGCGGGTGCTGGCGAAAAATCTCCGCACCGCCGACATTCTGCAACCGGGCGCGACCCAGGTGTCCACGTCCGGCATGGGCGATGCGGTGTTACTGGAACTGGACGCACTGCGGCCTAGGGCCGCGAAACAGGGATAGATCCAATGGGATACCGGGTAGTCGTGGTCGGCGCGACCGGCAATGTCGGTCGCGAAATGCTGAAAACCCTGGCCGAACGTGAGTTCGACGCGACGGAGGTCGCGGCGGTGGCTTCCAGCCGCTCCAAGGGCAAAAAAGTCTCGTTCGGCGACCGCACGCTGACGGTCCAGTCGCTCGACGACTTCGACTTCGCCGGTTGGGACATCGGGCTGTTTTCGCCCGGCGCGGCGGTGTCGTCGAAGCACGCGCCCCGCGCCGCCAAGGCGGGTTGCGTCGTCATCGACAACACGTCGCATTTCCGCATGGACCCGGACGTGCCCCTCGTCGTGCCCGAGGTAAACCCGGACGCCGTCGCGGGCTTCACCAAACGCAACATCATCGCCAACCCGAACTGCTCGACCATCCAGCTCGTCGTCGCGTTGAAACCGCTGCATGACGCGGCCGGCATCCGCCGCGTGGTGGTCAGCACCTACCAGTCGACCTCCGGCGCCGGCAACGACGCAATGGAAGAGCTGTTCCAGCAAACCAAGGGCATCTTCGTCAACGACGACATCAAACCGCGAAAGTTCACGAAGCAGATTGCATTCAACGTGATTCCGCACATCGACAAGTTTCTCGACGACGGCTCGACCAAGGAAGAATGGAAGATGGTCGTGGAGACGAAAAAGATCCTCGATCCGGCGATCAAGCTGACCGCGACCTGTGTTCGCGTGCCGACCTTCATCGGCCACGGCGAGGCGGTGAATCTGGAGCTGGAACGGCCCCTGTCGGCGAAGGACGCCCGCAAGCTGTTGCGGGAATCGCCCGGCATCCTCGTCGTCGACGAACGCGAGGATGGCGGCTACGTCACGCCGGTCGAGGCGGCCGGTGAATCCGCCACCTTCATCAGCCGCATCCGCGAGGACCCGACAGTGGAAAACGGCCTCAATCTGTGGGTCGTCGCGGACAACCTGCGCAAGGGCGCGGCGCTGAACTCGGTCCAGATCGCCGAACTGCTGGTCAACCGCCAGCTTCTGGGCGCAAAACGGCCCCTTCATTGACGGCGGCCAAAGGGCACCCTTAGAATCCCCCGGCTCCCGCACGCCGCTGTCGGGGGAGACAGCATGGACCGTTCGAACCGGCCCCTATCGCCGCATCTACAGGTCTACCGCTTCCAGTGGAACATGACCATGTCGATGCTGCACCGCTTCACCGGTGTGGCGCTGGCGATCGGCACCCTGTTGCTGGCCTGGTGGCTGATCGCCGCCGCGGCGGGACCGGAGGCGTATGCGGTCGTCCAGGGATTTGCGTTTTCGATGTTCGGGCGGCTGGTGTTGCTCGGATTCACGTTCGCGCTGTTCTACCACCTGTGCAACGGCGTCCGGCATCTGCTGTGGGACATCGGCCTCGGCTTCGAGCCGTCTGTGGCGGCGGCATGGGGCTGGATCGCGTTCGCCGCTTCGATCGTGATGACGGTGCTGGCGTGGCTGCTCGGCTACGCGCTCCGGGGCGGCCTGTGACGCTGCGCTCGCCATTGGGCCGCGCCCGCGGTCTCGGCTCCGCCCGCTTGGGCGCACAGGCATGGTGGCTGCAACGCATCACCGCGGTGGCGCTGGTGCCGTTGACGCTGTGGCTGACAGTGTCCGTCGCCCGCCTCACCGGCGCCAGCCATTCGGATTTCACCATCTGGGTCGCGGCGCCGTGGAACGCGGTGCTGATGCTGGTGGCGATCGCCACGACGTTTTACCACCTGAAGGTCGGCGTCGATGTCGTCATCGAGGACTACGTCCACACCCCGTGGATTCGCATTTCCCTGTTGGTCGCAACCTGGTTCGCCGCCGTGCTGGTCGGCGCGACCTCGGCGTTCGCGGTCCTGAAGATCGCATTGTGACCGAGGCGTACCCGGTCACCGACCACGTCTACGACGCGGTCGTCATCGGCGCCGGCGGCGCCGGTCTTCGCGCGACCTTCGGCCTGGCCGAATCCAATCTGCATACCGCCTGCATCACCAAGGTTTTTCCGACCCGCAGCCACACCGTCGCCGCCCAGGGCGGCATTTCCGCCGCCCTCGGCAACATGGGCGAAGACGACTGGCGCTGGCATATGTACGACACCGTCAAAGGCTCCGACTGGCTCGGCGACCAGGACGCAATCGAGTTCCGCGAAGGCCAGGCCGCGGTCATCGAGCTCGAACATTATGGGGTGCCGTTCTCCCGCACCGAAGACGGCCGCATCTACCAGCGACCGTTCGGCGGCATGACAACCAACTACGGCGAAGGCCAGGCGATCCGCACCTGCGCCGCCGCCGACCGCACCGGCCACGCGATCCTGCATGCGCTGTATCAACAATCGCTAAAGCACGACGCCAAGTTCTTCGTCGAATTCTACGCCATCGACCTGATCATGGACGACGAGGGCGCGTGCCGTGGCGTGATGGCGCTCAACCTCGAGGACGGCTCGATCCACCGCTTTCGCTCGCATACGGTGATGCTCGCCACCGGCGGCTACGGGCGCGTCTACCAGTCGACGACCGCCGCCCACACCTGCACCGGCGACGGCGGCGGCATGGCGCTGCGCGCCGGCCTGCCGGTACAGGACGCCGAATTCGTCCAGTTCCACCCCACCGGCATCTACGGCTCCGGCGTGCTGGTGACCGAGGGCGCACGCGGCGAGGGCGGCTATCTGGTCAACGCCAACGGCGAACGGTTCATGGAGCGTTACGCCCCCCATGCCCTCGATCTGGCCTCCCGCGATGTCGTCAGCCGCGCGATCACGATCGAAATCCGCGAAGGCCGCGGCGTCGGCCCCGAAGGCGACCATATGCACTTGCGCGTCGATCACCTCGGCGACCAGGTCCTGCACGAGCGCCTGCCGGGCGTCGTCGAAAACGGCCGCGTATTCGCCGGCATCGATGTCCGCCGCG
>JAQBXG010000020.1 GCA_027625125.1 Pseudomonadota bacterium | reverse complement strand
GCCCGAGCAGCGCCGCCGCGTTGATCGACGCGGCAATCAGCGACGGGTCGAGCGCCGCCGCCTGTTGAAACTCCGCCAGCGCCGCGGCGGTGTCGCCCAGGTCCGACAGCGCGCCGCCGCGCACGATCCGGGCGTTGGCGTAGGACGGGTCGACGGCGAGCGCTGTGTCGACCGCAGCCAACGCCGCGCCCGCATCGCCGGAGGCGCGGAGCGCCATCGCCAGCCCGACGCGGGCGGCGACGTGGTTCGGGTCGCGTTCAATGGCCGATTCGAACATCTGAATCGCCCAGTCCGGGCGATCACGCGCGATCCAGCCGCGGCCGCGCTGGTACCAGGCGTCGGCGAATTCGCGGTCGAGCCGCAGCGCATACTGGAAGTCGGCGTCGGCGCGCTCCCAGACGCCGGCGGTGGCATAAAGAATGCCGCGATTGTAGTGGGCGAGCGGGTTTTCCGGTTGCAAACTGATCACCCGGTCGAAGTCGTCGCGGGCTTCGCGCCAGGATTCGAGCAATACCCAGGCGTAGCCTCGCCCGGTCAGCGCCGCCGCGGTCTGCGCCCCGGATACGGTCGCGTCCGCCAAAGCGGCGCCGAATCGCCCGATTGCGGCCTCGGCGTCACCGGCCGCCAGGGCGGCCTCGCCGGCGGCGATGTCGTCGGCGGGTGCGGCGATGGCCGGTTCTGCGAACAGAAGCGCCAGCAGCACCGCCAGCGCGATGGACGCCGGCCGGACCGGCCGGCGCGCCTGCGGCATCGGATTCGGCCCTAGCGCCGGTTTTCCCACGCGATGACGATCTCGCGGGAACGCGCCTGCGCCGCCGCGGCTTCTTCGGTGCGGCCCGCCATTTCAAGCATCTGGGCGTAGCCCGCGTAGCTGACAGACTGGCGGATATGGGACGGACCCAAGGCCTGTTCCCACTCCAGCACGACCTGGCCGAACAGCTCGAGCGCCTGGTCGGGCTGGCCGGCTTCGTACAGCGACGTGGCCAGATACTCCCGCAGCGTCACGGTGCGCGGATGCATTTCGCCGTAATAGCGGACCATCAGGTCGATGGACCGGCGGTACAGCTCCAGCGCCCGGTCATAGTCGTCGATGTCCTTGTAGATCGCCGCAAGCACCGGGTATTGCGACATCAGGTCCGGGTGGTCTTCGCCATAGAGCGCGATCTCCAGCGCAACGCCGCGCTCCAGCATCTCCGCCGCCGCGGCGCTTTCGCCGGCGGCGCGCAGGGTCGGGGCGAAATTGATCAGGGTCGCGAGCAGCCGCGGGTCGTCTTCCGCGAAGTTTTCGTCGGCAATGACCATCGCCGCGGCGTACTTTTCCCGCGCCACGTCGATCTGGGCCAGCCCATAGGCCTGGGTACCGGCCTGCATCAGTGCTCCCCACGCTTCGCCAGGGTCCTGGGGCGGGTTCTGGGCCGAGGCCGGGGCCGCGGCGAAGGCGGCAACGACCAGGAGTCCGAGGGCGGTGGCGAGGGCCGGGATGCGGAAAAACTTTTTCATATGCACAGGTATACCAAACGGGCGCGGCGGCCCGAAAAAGAAAATGGCCGGACCCTGAGAGGGGTCCGGCCAGTCGTACAGGGAGGTTTGCGTCCGGGAGACGCAAAGGGCGGTCGCCGGTTCTCAGCCTCCGCCCGACTTGGGGACCGGGTGCATTGACCCGATCGCAAGAACACCGACGGGGGGGATGAACAGCGCCCTTGCAAGGTTGTATAGGGCCACACCGATGCAAACTTCCCGGCCCATTCGTGTAAAGCCGGTGTTTGACTCTGTTACTCGGCCGCTGCCACGGATTCTGCGGATTCTGCGCCCAGCGCGGCCAGGAAGGCTTCCGCCTCCAGCGCCGCCATACAGCCGGTGCCGGCCGCCGTGACCGCCTGGCGATAGACCGGGTCCTGGACATCCCCGGCGGCGAACACGCCCGGCACGCTGGTCGCGGTCGAGTCGGCGGCGGTGACGATGTAGCCGTGGGAGTCCAGATCGAGCTTGTCACGAAACAGCGCCGTGGCCGGGTCGTGGCCGATGGCGACGAAGAATCCGTGGACCGGAAAGTCCCGCTCGACGCCGCTTTCGCGCTCGCGCAGGCGGATGCCGGTGACGCCGGGCGGGTCGCTGTCGCCGGTCACCGCCGTCACCTCGGTATTCCAGATGACCTCGACTTTCGGATTGGCGAACAGCCGTTGCTGCAAGATTTTTTCAGCCCGCAGTTCGTCGCGGCGATGGATCAGCGTCACCTTGTCGGCGTGGTTGGTCAGGTATAACGCTTCCTCGACGGCAGTGTTGCCGCCGCCGACCACCGCCACGTCCTTGCCGCGATAAAAAAATCCGTCGCAGGTCGCGCAGGCGGAGACGCCAAAGCCCTTGAACTGTTCCTCGCCGTCGATGCCGAGCCAGCGCGCCTGGGCGCCGGTGGCGACAATCAGCGCGCCGCCGCGGTAGACGGCGCCGGAATCTCCCTTTGCCACGAACGGCCGCCGCGACAGGTCTACGTCGACGATCAGGTCTTCGATCATCTTCGTGCCGACGGATCGCGCCTGGGCCTCCATCTGTTCCATCAGCCACGGGCCCTGGATGACCTCGGCGAAGCCCGGATAATTCTCGACATCGGTGGTGATCGTCATCTGGCCGCCGGGCTGCATGCCGCGCACGATCAACGGCGAATGTCCGGCGCGGGCGGCATAAATCGCCGCCGCGTAGCCGGCCGGCCCGGAGCCGATGATCAGGACTTCGCTGGTGTGTTCGGCCATGGCGCACCTTCGGACGAGGCGTGAGGGACGCAGAGGTATGTAGGCCCGGACCGCAAATGGCGCAAGGCGGCCGCGCCCTTGCACACGAACGTGTGGCCGGGCGTGCGCCCAGGATTACGAATCCAGCGCTTCGGTCCACGATCCCCTTGGTTGATGGATCAAAGTATCCAAGCACTTGAAGACGTTATGCCGTACGTCGGCAGGCATTGCCGGCTTCAAGCGCTTGGTTTGATCCACAATTTCGTAGGTTGATGGATCAAAGTATCCAAGCACTTGAAGACGTTATGCCGTACGTCGGCAGGCATTGCCGGCTCCATGTGCTTGGTTTGATCCACTAAAACCCGAACATGTGATCGAACGAGAATGCCGCTTCGGTGCGGAGGCCGTGGTAGCCGAACAGGCGGCAGGTGGTGTCGCGCACCAGCACGTAGCAGTTCTCGCCGGCCCGCTCCCGCGCGCGGGCATCGAACACCTCGTCCACGCGCCACAGGCGGGAGCCGCCGCAGGCGATGCGGATCGTCTCGGTGGCGACTTCGGCGCCGTCGGCGGCGGTGAGGATCAGGTGGGTGTCGGATTCCGCTCGCCACGGCTTTGATGCCGCGTAGATCAGATGGCACAGCGTCTCGGTGCCGGCCGGCCCGACGCGCAGAAACAGCCGCGTCGTCAGCCCCGGCGGCGGCCCGGCGTAGGACTGCGGCTCGTCCTTGTAGACATCGAGGATATTGAAGATATGGGCGCCGAAACTGGTTTCGGCGATATGGCCGGTCTCGCGGTCCTGATAGCGGGCGATGGCGTGGAGCCAGCCGTCGGCGCCGCCGCCGTCGGCGAAGTCGTAGACCAGCTCTAGGTGGCCGAAGCCGCCGAGGTCGCCGTTGACCAAGCCGTCCACGTCCAGCAGCGACCGGTGCCCGCGCGGCAGTCGCCCGAGAAAACGGCGGGCGGCTTCGCGCCCGTCCGGCGCCGCAGCGATCGCCGCCAGCGGCAGGTCGTGTTGGCCACGCGCCATCGGCGTCGGCAGCACCGTGGTGCGATAGCGGTCCGGCGGCAGAATCGGCATCGGCAGAATGAACCCCTTGCCAAGCCGGTTCGCGAGTCCGGGCAGATGCGGATCGGCGGCGAGATCGGTGCGCTCGACGTTGGCATGGGCGATGCGCGTGCGCGCGGGGCCGATGACTTCGTAGCGGGGCCGGACGAAATGCCGCCCGGCATGGACTTCGAGCTGGCTCGGCCACCTGGCCGTGGGCGCAAGGGCGCCGACGTCGACCGCGCGGGTGGCGAAGGCGGGAATTTCGCCGTCGAGCCATGCGACATCGTCGGACCCCATCACGTTGACGCCAATCGAGCGCGCCGGAATCGGCATCGGATGCGAGTTTTGCACCCACAGCACGACCCGTTCGCCGTCGTCCGGCGCCGGCACACCGGCATAGAAATCCGCCGGCCAGGCGTTGGCGTCGTGGGTCGCCGACAACACGTCGCCGCCGTCGCCGAAGGTATCGAGCGCGTACTTGACGACATCGTGGCCGCGGGCGCGCAGCGCATGCAGAAACAGCGATCCGGCGAACGGCCCCAGTCCGAAGCGGGCGCGCACCTCGCGGCTGTCGATCTGATAGGTGCCGTTGGCGTGGGGCAACGGTTGCGTCCATTCCGCCAGCGCGTCGCCGTCGGCATTGAACAGACAGAGCCACAGTTCCGGGTCCGCGGCGCCGTATCCGCCCCAGTAATTGGCGGAGCGGACGGCGGTGTGGTGGCCGTCCTGGTCGCGCAGAAACGCGAAGTTGGTCGCGAAGTTGAGCGGGTCCAGATAGTTGCGGGCGTTGCCGAGCCATGCGCCCGGCAGGCGGATGTCGTCGAAGCCGCGCATCGCGGCATCGCCGGTGACGGCGGCAAGTTGCTGTTGCAACCGGCGGGAATCGAACCGGGCGAGGAACGGCGTCGCCTTCGTGTCGGCGATTTCGGACAGCGGCCGCGCGGCATGGCCAAGGATGCGGCGGCCGACGTCCTCGACGTTTTGCACATAGACCCCGGCGATATCGCAGTCGGCGAGACCATAGAATGCATCGAATACTTCCGCCGCGCCGTCGGGGTCGACGACCGCGATCGGTCCGCCGCCGCGCAGCTCCGACACCAGGTCCCGGGCGAGCCGTGCCGACTTTGGATGCCCCAGCGCCTTGAATAGCGTCGTGCCGGTGTGGCGGTTGCCTTCGTGGCGAAAGGTTTCGACCGGGACCGGCATGCGGCTAGGCGAACGGGTTGAGGCGCTTCAGGCGGGCCGAAAAGCGGTGGCGCGCGAGTTCGCGGTCACGGGACGCAACGGTGGTCATCCAGTTCATCTGGATTGCGCGCCGTTCGCCCTCGAACGGCAGATGGCCGTGGAACGATTTCTCGGAACGGCGGAACGCCAGCAGCGTGCCGGCAACCGGCGGAACTTCGGCCGCGTAGTCGGACAGATCGTCGCCGCGCCGCAGCACCCGCAGGCGGCCGCCGTCCTTTTCCCAGCCGGCGTTCAGGTATAGCAGCACCGTCACGATCTTGGTGGCGGTGTCGGTATGGATGCCGCCGTCGCGGCGGGCGCAACGGCCGCGCACGGTGAACAGCTTGGGCTGTCCGGCCAGCGGCAGCCCGAACTTTTCCGCGACGGCGAATTCGAACTCCGGCCCGTCCAGCTCATCGACCAGGGCGCGGAACGCCGGTCCCGATTGCAGCACCGACAGCGGAAACAGGCCCGGCTTGGCGATCGACGGAAAGTCGCCGGTGATCGCGCCGACCGCGTCGCCCCGCACGAATCCCGGCACGACGACGTGCTCATAGGGATCGCGGGCAAGGGGTGTGTCGCGGAGGGCGGCAAGATCAAGGGTACGCATCGTTCCGGTCCCCGGAGGCGGAATTCAAACTTAGTCGCCGCAGTACTTCGGCCGCAACCATCGCCGTATCGTCGGGCGGCGCATAGGTCCAGGGGTCCAGCGCGCCGCTCGCCAGCGCGTCGGCAAGAGGGCGCGTGAACCCGTCGGCGCGAAAGCCTGCGTGGAAGGCGCGGAACTTGTCGCTGCCGCCGGGCAGATCGAAGATATATACCGGCTTGCCGGTCGAGACCGCCTCCGACACCATCGATACCGAATCGCAGGTGACGACGATGGCGTCGGCCAGACCCAGGTAGCCGAAGTAAGGGTTGGCGCCGCCGCCGTCCCAGACGACCGCGGGCAGGCCCGCGAGGGCGTCGCGCAGGATGCGTTCGTTGCTTGCGCCGGTGCGCCGCGACGGCGTCACCGCCAGTCCGGCCCCGGAACGCGCGAGCGCGCCTAGCTTGCTTCCCAGATCGCGGGCCTGGTCCGGACCCAGGCGGTAGACGCCGTTGTCGCCGCCGACCAGCACCGCCACCAGGGGCCGCGGCAGCGCCGCAACATCGGCGGCGAATTCGTCCGCCGCCCGCCGCAGGCGTTCGCCGGTGACGCGATGCAACGCGCCGCGGGTCGTCACGACGTTGTCGCCGCGCAGGCGGTCGTGGCGGGGCACCACCACCAGGTCAAACCACGACGCCGGCGCGCCCGGACTTTGGATCTGCACCGCGAAGGTCGCGCCGCCGGACCGGCGGCGAATCTCTGCGCACGGGGCGACGCTCATGCGGCCGCTGGCGATCAACAGCCGCGGCAACGGCGGCGCCAGTTGGTCGGCGTCGGCGGCGAGCGACGCAAGCGGCGCCGGCCACAGCAATGGCGGCAGCCAGCGCCACGGCGCGCGGGGCCGGATGCGCCGGATCGTGATCGGCAGCCCGACCGCCTCGGCGAGTCCCAGGCACTGATTTTCCATGCCCGGCTTGCCGTCGGAAACCACCCAGCAACCGGGTTCGCTCAGCATCGAAACACCTCGATCGGGGGCGGGTTCGGCACTATGGCAGCGCCGGGACCGGCCGCGCAAACGCCGGTAGTGCGCAAGAAACTTGCGCGAACAATTGAAATATTGTTGCGTCCATGAAATAATGTTCCAAACAATCGCGGGAGGTCCGGAGATGGCGCGCGTCAAACTTGACGAGATCGACCGGCGGATTCTGGCCAACCTGCAACGCAGCGGGCGCATGACCAATGTGCGGCTGGCGCAGCTGGTCGGCATTTCGCCGCCGCCGTGCCTGCGCCGGGTGCGGGCGCTGGAGAAGGCCGGATACATCCACGGCTACCATGCCGACCTCGACGCCGGGCGGCTGGGGTACGGGGTGCTGGTCTTCGCCCAGGTCGGGCTGCACAGCCAGGCGGAGCAGGACCTGGTGGCGTTCGAGGAACGGGCGCGGTCGTGGCCGATGGTGCGCGAGTGCTACATGCTGGCCGGCGAGACGGATTTTATCCTGAAGGTCGTCGCCCGCGACTGGGATGCGTACCAGACCTGGCTGACCGGCGAGTTGACCGCAGCGCCGAATGTCGATCACGTCAAGAGCGCGTTGGCGATCCGCACGTCGAAACACGAACCGGGCGTGCCCCTGGCGGGCGCCGGGGCGGAAGCCGAAAACGACTGACCGCCGCTACTTGAAGCTGACCGACAGGACCTCGTAGGCGCGGGCGCCGCCCGGCGTGATGACTTCGACCGAATCGCCGCGGGACTTGCCGATCAACGCCCGCGCCAGCGGCGACGACACCGACAGCAGCCCGGCCTTGATGTCGGATTCGTCGGCGCCGACGATGCGATAGGTAATCTTTTCGTCGGTGTCCTCGTCGGCCAGCTTCACCTTGGCGCCGAACTTGATCTGCTTGCCGGACAATTGCTTCGGATCGATGACCTCGGCCCGCCGCGCCTTGTCTTCCAACTCGGCGACGCGGCCCTCGATGAAGCTCTGGCGCTCCTTGGCGGCGTGGTATTCGGCGTTTTCCGACAGGTCGCCGTGGCCCCGCGCCTCTTCGATGGCGCGAATCACCGCCGGGCGCTCCTCGGTGCGGAGGCGTTTCAGCTCCTCGACGATGCGGTCGAATCCCTCGCTGGTCATCGGAAGCTTTTCCATCACGTGCAGGGCCCCGGACATTCGAATTGACAAAACAACCCGCGCCGGCCGGGCAGGCCGCAGCCGCAGGGGAACGTCGGATCAGATCGAACCGGATCAGATCGTGTTATTAGAGTAGGACTGGAGGGGGGTGACTTCAAGGGGGCCGGACCGCATCGTCGCGATCGCCAGAACCGCCGCGCGGGCGCCGGCCATTGTCGTGTAATGGGGAATGTGGCGCGTCAGCGCGGTGCGCCGGATTTCAAACGAATCGGCGATCGCAAGGGCGCCCTCGGTCGTGTTGATGACCAGATGCACGCCGCCGGCCTGGATGCGGTCGACAATATGTGGCGAGCCTTCGCCGACCTTGTTGACGCGGTCCGCCTGGATGCCGGCCGCGGCCAGATACTTCGCCGTGCCGTCGGTGGCCAACAGCGAAAAGCCCATTTCCGCCAGGCGGCGGGCAACCTGGGCCACCGGCGCCTTGTCGCCGTCCTTGACCGACACGAACACCGTTCCCGAATCCGGCAGGCGCACGCCGGCCGCCAGCTGCGACTTGGCGAAGGCGCGGGCGAAGTCGCGGTCCAGGCCCATGACTTCGCCGGTCGAGCGCATCTCGGGGCCGAGCAGGATATCGACGCCGGGGAAACGGTCGAACGGAAATACCGCCTCCTTGACCGCCACGTGGCCCACCGGCGCGCCGGAAACCCCGAGCGAAAACGCCGACAGCTTCTCGCCGGCCATCAGGCGGGCGGCAATCTTGACGATCGGCCGGCCCGTCGCCTTGGCGACGAACGGCACCGTGCGGCTGGCGCGCGGATTGACCTCGAGGACAAATATTTCGCCGTCCTTGACCGCGAACTGGGCGTTCATCAGGCCGACGACCCCGAGCGCCCGCGCCAGCTCCTCGGTCTGGCGGCGCAGCTCGTCGACGGTGGCGGGATCGACCGTATAGGGCGGCAGCGAACAGGCGGAGTCGCCGGAATGGACCCCCGCCTCCTCGATGTGTTCCATGATGCCGGCGACGAACACATCGTCGCCGTCGGACAGGGCGTCGACGTCGAGTTCGGTCGCCTCGGACAGGTAGTCGTCGATCAGCACCGGCGCGCGGCCCGAGGCGCGCACCGCCGCGCCCATGTAGCGGCGCAATCCCGCCTCGTCGTGGACGATTTCCATCGCCCGGCCGCCGAGGACG
Source organism: Pseudomonadota bacterium (assembly GCA_027625125.1). Lineage (GTDB taxonomy): Bacteria > Pseudomonadota > Alphaproteobacteria > UBA2966 > CAIVPW01 > JAQBXG01. The sequence continues at coordinate 5,281 of JAQBXG010000020.1, read as the reverse complement.
TAGCTGGGGCGGATCACGACCGGGTAGCCGATGGTTGCGGCGCCGGCCACCGCCTCGGCCATCGATGTCGCCAGGGCGTTTCGCGGCTGGCGCAGGCCGAGTCGCGTCAACAGTTGCTGGAAGCGCTTGCGGTCTTCGGCAAGGTCGATGGCGTCGGGGCTTGTGCCCAGAATCGGCACCCCCGCCGCCTCCAGGCCGCGTGCGAGCTTCAACGGCGTCTGGCCGCCGAACTGGACGATGACGCCGAGGAATTCGCCGCTTGTCCGCTCGACGCGGATCAGCTCCAGCACGTCCTCCAGCGTCAGCGGCTCGAAGTACAGGCGGTCGGAGGTGTCGTAGTCGGTGGACACGGTTTCCGGGTTGCAGTTGACCATCACCGATTCGATGCCCGCTTCGCTGAGGGCATAGGCGGCGTGGACGCAGCAGTAGTCGAATTCGATGCCCTGGCCGATGCGGTTGGGGCCGCCCCCCAGTACGACGACCTTGGCCCGGTTCGACGGCTTTGCTTCGTCGTCGTCGGCGCGGCCCGGGCCATCCCAATCGGCGCTTTCGTAGGTGGAATACATATACGGCGTGTGCGATTCGAACTCGGCCGCGCAGGTATCGACGCGTTTGAATACCGGCAAGACGCCGTGACCATGGCGCATCGCGCGCACCTGCGATTCCTCGACGCCGGTCAGCAGACCGAGCCGGGCGTCGGAGAATCCCATCGACTTCAACCGACGCAGTCCGGTTGCGTCGTCGGGCAGGCCATTTGCCCGCACCTCTTCTTCGACCGCGATCAAATCGGCGATCTGGCGCAGGAACCACGGGTCGACGCGGCAGGCGTCGTGGACGTCCGCGACCGAAAGGCCGTCTCGAAACGCCTGCGCGATCCACTGCAGCCGTTCCGGCGTAGGCCGCTCGACCGCCGCCAGCCGCTGGCGCGCGTCCATCGCCCCGGCGCCCTCGGGCTCGTCCAGCCCGACAAGGCCGGTTTCCATCGAGCGCAGCGCCTTTTGCAGCGATTCCTGGAATGACCGGCCGATCGCCATCGCCTCGCCGACCGACTTCATCGATGTCGTCAGCCGGTCCGACGTGCCGGGAAATTTTTCGAACGTGAATCGCGGGATCTTCGTCACGACGTAATCGATCGTCGGCTCAAACGACGCCGGGGTCGTGCCGGTGATGTCATTGACCAGCTCGTCGAGCGTGTAGCCGACCGCGAGGCGGGCGGCGACCTTTGCAATCGGAAACCCGGTCGCCTTCGAGGCCAGCGCCGATGACCGCGACACCCGCGGGTTCATCTCGATCACCACCATGCGGCCGGTGACGGGATCGATCGCGAATTGTACGTTCGAGCCGCCGGTCTCGACGCCGATTTCGCGCAACACGGCGATCGAGGCGTTACGCAGCAACTGGTATTCCTTGTCGGTGAGCGTCAGCGCCGGCGCGACGGTGATCGAGTCGCCGGTATGGACCCCCATCGGATCGAAGTTCTCGATGGAGCACACGATGATGCAGTTGTCGTTGCGGTCGCGCACGACCTCCATCTCGAACTCTTTCCACCCCAGCACCGATTCCTCGATCAGCACCTCGTCGACCATCGATGCGTCGAGCGCCGTCTGTACCTGGCTGTCGAACTGTTCGCGTTCGGTGACGACCGACGCGCCGGTGCCGCCCAGCGTGTACGACGGTCTGAGAATCGCCGGCAGGCCGGTCTCCGCCAGGGCGTCGCGCGCCTCGGCCAGCGAATGCACGGTGCGGCTTTTCGGGGATTCCAGTCCGATCGCATCCATCGCTCGGCGGAACTGTTCGCGGTCTTCGGCCTTGTGGATCGCCTCGCGGCTGGCCCCGATCATCTCGACGCCGAATTTTTTCAGCGTGCCGTTGCCGGCCAGGGCGACGGCGACGTTCAGCGCCGTCTGGCCCCCCATCGTCGGCAGCAGCGCGTCGGGGCGCTCCTTTTCGATGATGCGGGCGACGACCTCGGGCGTGACCGGCTCGATGTACGTCGCGTCGGCGAACTCGGGGTCGGTCATGATTGTCGCCGGGTTCGAATTGACCAGGATGACCCGGTAGCCCTCTTCCTTCAGCGCCTGGCAGGCCTGGGTGCCCGAATAGTCGAATTCGCACGCCTGGCCGATGACGATCGGCCCGGCGCCGATGATCAGGATCGACTTGAGATCGGTGCGTTTCGGCATCAGAAGCCGCCCGTCGCCGTCGACGGTGTGCCGGCGGGGCCGCGGCTCATGCGCGGCGTTCCATTAACGCGGTGAAGCGTGCAAACAGGTAATGGCTGTCCTGCGGCCCCGGCGAGGCTTCGGGGTGGTACTGGACCGAAAACACCGGCGCGTCGACAAGGCGGATGCCTTCGAGCGAGCCGTCGAACAGCGACGTATGGGTGACCTCGGCGTTGGCCGGCAGCGTCGCCGCATCGACGACAAAGCCATGGTTCTGGCTGGTGATCTCGACCTTGCCGGTGGCGAGGTCCTTGACCGGGTGGTTGGCGCCGCGGTGGCCCTGGTGCATTTTTTTTGTCCGCGCGCCCAACGCCAGCGACAGCAGCTGGTGGCCGAGACAGATGCCCATCAATGGCAGCCCGGCCCGCAACACCGCGCGGATCGCCGGCACCGCATAGGCGGCGGTCGCGGCGGGATCGCCGGGGCCGTTCGACAGGAACACGCCGTCCGGGCACAGCGCCAGAATGTCTTCGCCGCTGGTGGCGGCCGGCACGACGGTCACCGCGCAGCCGGCCGATGCAAGGCAGCGCAGGATATTGCGCTTCGCGCCGTAGTCGACGGCGACGACACGGAACCGCGACGACGTGCGGGTGCCGTAGCCCGCGCCGAGGCGCCAGCGGGTCTGGTCCCATTCGTAGGGCTCGGTGGTCGTGACTTCGCGGGCGAGGTCCATGCCTTCGAGGCCCGGCCACGACATTGCCAGTTCCAGCGCCGCGTCCAGGTCCGGGTTGCCGTCCGGGTCGTGGACCAGCGCCCCGCTGGGGGCGCCGCGCTCGCGGATCGCGCGGGTCAGCTTGCGTGTGTCGACGCCGGCGATGCCCGGAATCCCATGGTGCGCGAGCCATCCGTCGAGACCCTGGGTGGCGCGAAAGTTCGACGGCGCGGTGACATCGGCCCGCAGCACCACGCCGCGCACCGCCGGCCGCGCGGTTTCCTCGTCTTCGCCATTGGCGCCGACGTTGCCGATATGCGGGAACGTGAAGGTCAGGATCTGACCGGCGAACGACGGGTCCGACAGGCTTTCCTCGTAGCCGGTCATGCCGGTGTTGAAGCAGACTTCGCCGACCACGGTTCCCGCGGCGCCCAGGCCGCGGCCGCGAATCACGGTGCCGTCGGCCAGAACCAGCGCGGCAGTGCAGCGGTTGGGCGGCACGGTTGGGTTCGGGTTCGGCGAAAGGTTCGGCGACGAGCTGGATGACTGGTTTGCCGAAATGGCCGCGCCGCCCGCGCGGAGACTCCGCCCGCCCTGTTGCCGTTTTGCAAAGGCGGGGGTTCCCGGCGCATCGCCCATGGCCGCAACCTAAGCAAACGCCATCCCGCCGTCAAGCAATCCCCGTGCCCCGGGGCCGTGGAAAACATGTTGTATTTCAACAACATACGGGCGAGGCGGGGCGTTTGCCACGGCGGCAGGGTTTGGGATACGATGCGCGCCCTTCGAGGATTCCGGGAAGATGATCCATGCTGCGGACTCGCCTGAGCGAGGCGCTCAAGGACGCGTTGAAGGCGCAGGATCGTCGCAGGATTTCGACGATCCGGCTGATACTGGCGGCGGTCAAGGACCGCGATATCACGCTGCGCGGCACCGGCAAGGCCGAGTGCATCGCCGACGAGGAGATTCTGAACCTGCTGCAGACGATGGTGCGGCAGCGCAACGAAAGCATCGAGGCGTTCGAACACGGCAAGCGCAAGGACCTGGCCGACAGCGAACGCGCCGAGATCGCGGTCATCCGCGGCTTTTTGCCGCCGCAATTGAGCGACGACGACATCACTGCCGCGACCCGGGAAGTCATCAACGAACTGAACGCCGCGGGGCTGAAGGACATGGGCCGGGTGATGGCGGCGTTGAAGGCGAAATACGCGGGGGAAATGGACTTCGGCAAGGCCAGCTCGGTCGTGAAGACGCTGCTGGCATAGTTCCCGCATCGCGGGGGGTCACGACCTCGGGGCGGGCCATGGCCCGGTTCCCGGCAGAAATGGGCGGCCATGGCGTTCGCGGACAGCTTCCTCGACCAGATTCGCGCGCGGGTTCCGGGGTCGGAGGTCGTCGCGAAGCGCGTGCGCCTGAAACGCAGCGGACGCGGCGAACTGACGGGACTTTGCCCGTTTCACGACGAAAAGACGCCGTCGTTCACGGTGAACGACGCCAAGGGCTTCTATCACTGCTTTGGCTGCGGCGCCCACGGCAGCGCCTTTGACTTTCTGATGCAGACCGACGGGCTTTCGTTCCCCGAAGCGGTGGAGCGGCTGGCCGGCATGGCCGGGCTGGAGATGCCCGCCCGCTCCCGCGACCCGCAGGACAAGGAGCGGCGGGAGGGGCGCGAGCGACTTTACGGACTGCTGGAGGTCGCCGCCGCGTGGTTTGAGGATCGGCTGCGACACCACGGCGACGTGGCGCGCCGATATCTGGAGGATCGCAGCATCGACGGCGCCGCTGCGGCGCAGTTCCGCCTGGGCTTTGCGCCGGACTCCCGCGATGCACTGAAACAGGCGCTGCTGGCGCGGGGGTATACCGTGGCCGAGCTGGTCAGGGTCGGACTATTGGTCGCGCCGGAGGACGGCGGCGAGGCCTTTGACCGGTTTCGCAACCGGGTGATGTTTCCGATCACCGACCGCCGCGGACAGATTGTTGCGTTCGGCGGGCGTACGCTGGGTGAGGCGCGGGCGAAGTACCTGAATTCGCCCGAAACCGAGTTCTTTCACAAGGGATCGCTGCTCTACAATCTGGCGGGCGCGCGGTCGGCCTCCCGCGAGGCCGGAACCGTGCTGGTCGCCGAGGGCTATACCGATGTGATCTCGCTGTGGCGGCACGGGTTCCGCCACGCGGTCGCGCCGCTCGGCACCGCGCTGACCGACAACCAGCTCGGCGAACTGTGGCGGCTGGCGCCGGAGCCGGTGTTGTGCCTGGACGGCGACGCGGCCGGGATGCGGGCGGCGGTGCGAGCGGCGGAGAATGCGCTGCCGTTGTTGAAGCCGGGACATTCGCTGCGCTTCGCGCTGCTGCCGGCCGGCGAGGATCCGGACAGCCTGTTGCGTGGCGGCGGCGCGAAGGCGTTCGGGGA
>JAQBXG010000019.1 GCA_027625125.1 Pseudomonadota bacterium | reverse complement strand
TCTCCGTTATGCAATCGCCTCAAGTTGTCCCATAGGCGCTGACGTCAGACACCACTCACTCTTGGTCGCCACCTGCAGCAGGCCTTCGAAAGCATGCGACTGTGTGCCTCCGACCCACTCTGCTCGGAACATCGACCCAATACGCTGGGCCGCGGCATTCAGGGGGCCTGCTGCCATGCCTGCCAATTTTCACCAGAGACATCCTGTGAGCGAGGTAACCGTTATCTGGATCGCTCGGTGCTAGTGAGTACCTTCTCTGCCCGCGGCACTGCGTTCTTCGATTAACATTATGTCCGACGAATTCCCTGCCGCTGTTGAGAGTCTGGTCCGAGAGGCCCCAATAGGGTGGCTGACTTCTGCATGCGAAGCTCTGCGCAGCCTTCCTGCTACTGCCAATTCAGAATATGTTCTCCGACAATTGCCGGTCACAGCCAACGCAGACGCTTCCTTCCTGATGGCCGCCGCCGTTCGATTAGCATCCGGTCAGATGTCGTGGGAGGCCCTGAGCTGGACCCTTCAAACTACGTCGATTTCTTACCACCGCTTACGAGCGCAGCAACACATCGAACTGCTTTGGTCTGGTCCCGCGCCTGCAAACCAGTTGCCGGCCCGGCGCATAGATCAGGCCCTCTACGACCTTATAGCCAGCGCAAAGCGCGAAATCCTGATGGTAACCTTCGCCGCAGCGAAGATCGAACGACTGACCGGAGATCTCTGGAAAGCTGCCCGGACGGGTGTAAAAATTCGATTGATTCTTGAGTTTGAAGAATCCTCAGAAGGGCAGCTTAGCTACGATGCGTTGAGGGCCTTCCCCGCGGCGCTAATCCAAGCCTCTGAGATCTATCAGTGGCCCGTCGAGAAGCGGGAACGTAACCAGGCGGGCCGGCCGGGAAAGCTCCACGCCAAGGTCGCAATAGTCGATGATTTGGCTCTGGTTTCCAGTGCGAACCTCACCGACGACGCGTTCACGCGCAATTTTGAGGTCGGCCTACTGGTAAAAAACACAGAGTTTTTGACGACCGTGAAAGGATATTTCGACTCTCTGATTGCCGCCGGAACGCTGAGCCGATTGTATGGGGACCACTAACCCATACTACTTTCAACGCCGCGCATTCGATCCTGGTAACTCTCGCACCCCGAGAGAGATTCGAAATGCCCGAAATTCCAACGCCGAATAACGCTGGCAAATCAGACGCTTAAAAAGCCGTACTGTTTTGCCGAAGTCAGGAGCTTTGGAGAATACGGGCCGGAGAGAGACGAATTCGGGCCCAGGTGCGGTTCACTCGGTCAACAGCTTTGGTGCGTGAACCGCGCGGATACTGGGGTTTTCGTCGGTGCCGCCCGGAGGCGGAGAGCGTTGTCGCGATAGAAGTTGGCGGAGGGGGTGGGATTCGAACCCACGGTACGCTCGCGCGCACAACGGTTTTCGAGACCGCCCCGATCGGCCACTCTGGCACCCCTCCGCTCGCGGCGCGGAGCCTAGCCAGCCGTGGCCCCCGCGGCAAGGCGGACAGGCACCTGGCGGACCTGTACAGGGCGGACGGCTCTTGTCGCCGCCGCGAACCTGCGCTACGGCACCGCGGCCCGCGGCAGGGGCGGCGAATGTGGAAGGAATCGGCGATGGGCAGCGGCCTCGAAGTCTGGATCGGCATTTCCGCCGGCGTGCTGACAACCGCATCATTCCTGCCCCAGGCGCTGAAAGCCTGGACGACGCGCCGGACCGGCGACGTGTCGCTGGTCATGTTTCTGGTGATGGTGGCGGGAATCGCGCTGTGGCTGGTCTACGGGCTGGTGATCGGCGACGGGCCGCTGATCGTCGCCAATCTGGTCACATTGGCGCTGGCCGGTGCGGTGCTGGCCGCCAAGCTGCGATTCGGCTGAGGCCCCCAAAGGCCCTCGCCGGTGCTTGCGATGCCCCCGGTTTGGCGGTAACCTTTAATTAACCAACCGGCTCCACCCGAAAAATGTCGGGGAAGGTTGTCGGCGGCGGGGCGAAGACGCCGCGGAAAAATCCGCAGGCCCCCGTCGAGGTGACAAGCAAAACGCTTCCATACTGATTGAGGGGATTTGAGAGACCGTCATGGTCATCTCAATCAACACCAATCCGGGCCAGCTGCTGGCATTGCAGGCGCTTGCCAAGACCTCGTCGGAATTGCGGGTCTCGCAACTGCGCGTCACCACCGGCCTGAAGGTCAACGGACCGCAGGACGATCCGGCGGCGTTCGCGATTGCGCAGAATCTGCGCGGCGAAATCGCCGGCATCACCGCCGTCAAGACGGCGCTGTCGCTGGGCGCGGCGACCGTCGATGTCGCAATCGACGGTGCGACCGAGGTGTCGGATCTGCTGACCGAGATGAAGGCAAAGGCCGTGCAGGCAAGCCAGAGCGGACTCGACGCCGCGACGCAATCGACGCTGCACGAGGAGTTCACCGCGTTGCGCTCGCAGATCGTCACCATCGTCGGCACCGCCGACTTCAACAGCAAGAACCTGATTGAGGCCGGCGCGACCGCGCACAACGTGCTGTCCAGCGTCGAGGGCAGCGTCATCACGGTATCCGCGCATCCGATCGATTCGACGACGCTGGTGATCCATACCGCCTCGTTGATCACCGCAAGCCAGGCCGGAACCGCGGTGACGGCGGTCAGCCAGGCGATTGTCACGGTATCGACGGCGCTGACTTCGCTGGGCACCGCCGCGAAGCGCATCGACATTCAGCAGGAGTTCACCGGCAAGCTGATCGATGTGCTGAAGGAAGGGGTCGGTTCGCTGGTCGACGCCGACCTGGCGGAGGAAACCGCGTTGATCGAGGCGTTGCAGATCAAGGAACAATTGGGGATTCAGGCGTTGTCGATCGCCAACGGCGCTGGTTCAGCGGGATTCGAAGTGTTTGCGGAGTTCCACCAGTACCTCGACGGGTTCGGAACCCTCCATGCCGATCTGGGCCTGGAAGACGGGATCGTCCACCCGCAGGAACGGATTGAAGGCGATTTCGTCGGCGAGCAGGAACGGCACGCCATCCTTGCCCTGGCCGGCGAGGCCGCGCAGGTTGCGCGCGTATTCCCCCAGCGCGTCGTTGTTGCGGTTGAGGGCGCGGGCAAACTTTGCGTGGCGGTCGATATACGAATGGGCGCAGTACAACTGGGTGTCTTTCGGCATCGCCCGGATTCGCTGCAGGGTCGCCCACATTTTCTCGGGCGTTCCTTCGAGGATGCGGCCGCAGCCGAGGGGGTAGAGGATGTCGCCGCAGAACAGCGCCTTGTTTTCTTCGAACCAGTAACCGACGCTGCCCGCGGTATGGCCCGGCATCGCGATGACTTCGCCCCAGGCGCTGCCCAGCGTCACCTTGTCGCCGTCGCGAACCTCCTTGGTGATTCCGGGAATCCGCGAAGCCTCGTCGCCCGGGCCGTAGATTTCGCACTGGTAAGCGCGTTTCATGTCGAGGTTGCCGCCGATCTGGTCGGCGTGGTGATGGGTGCACAGCAGCATCCGCGGACGCCAGTTCAACTCGTCGAGGGCGGCGATGATCGGCCCGGCAATGCCGGCATCGATGACGGCCGCAACGCCGGTTGCGCGATGGTTGAGCAGATAGACGTAGTTGTCCCTGAGGACCTTGACGACCTTGATTTCGACTCGCGCCATATTGTGCGGTTCCGCGGCAAATGTTCGCCTCCGTTGTATGGCAACCGGCGGCGGCAAGTCCACAGCCGGACCCGCCGCAGACCATGGACCAGAGCAGCGTCGGCATCTGGGTTCGCCACCGTGCTAGGCTGAGGGGCCGATGCGACATGAAATCGTAGAGTTTCGGGAGTTCTATGACTCCCCGCCGGGGCAAGTCGCCCGGCGGTACGTGTCGCGCCAGCTCCGCGAGGCCTGGCCCGACGTGCGGGGCCTGGCGGTGCTGGGGATCGGCTATCCGACACCGTATCTGCGGCCCTATGTCGGCGAGGCGGAGCGCGTCGTCGCCGTGATGCCCGCGTCGCAGGGCGTTTCACGCTGGCCGGCGGCCCCGCAGCCCAATCGGGTTGCGTTGTCCGAGGACGACAAGCTGCCGCTGGCGGACGATTCGATCGACCGTGTGCTGATCTTCCACTGGTTGGAGCACTCCGAGCAGGTACGGCATTTCCTGCGCGAGGTCTGGCGCGTGGTGCGGCCGAGCGGCCGCATCCTGGCGGTCGTGCCGAATCGAAGTGGGCTTTGGGCCCGACTGGAGCATACGCCGTTCGGACACGGCCATCCGTATGCGGCGTCGCAGCTTTCGCGGCTGTTGCGGGAAAACCTGTTCACGCCGCTGGGGGTGCGGGACTGTCTGTACACGCCGCCACTGCGATCGCGGTGGCTGCTGCGCGCCGCGCCGGCGTTCGAGCGGCTGGGCGGGCACGGGCTCCGGGTCGGCGGCGTGCTGGTCGCCGAGGCGTGCAAGCAAATCTACGCCACCTCGGCGCTGTCACCGGCGCCGGCGCGAAAGCGGGCGACGGCGGTGCTGCCGTCGCTGGACTAGGAATCCGTCCGGCGGCTGAGCTGGAACACCGCCTGTTCGCCGAACAGGTTGGCAAGGCGGTTCGAGGCCAGCAACGGCGCGACGCGGCCGCGGCTATTGATCGGCACATGGCGGTCGATGCGCACCCCGAGGTCGCGGCATAGCTCGGTGAAGTCGAGAATCGTGCAGAGGTGGATGTTGGGGGTGTCGTGCCACTTGTGGGTCAGCGACGGCGTGCGGGGCATGCGGCCCTGGGTCAGCAGCGACATGCGGACCCGCCAGTAGCCGAAGTTCGGGAACGAGATGATAGCGTGGCGGCCGATTCGCACCAGTTCCGTGATGACCTGGCGGGGGCGGCGGGTCGCCTGCAGCGTCTGGCTGAGTACAACATAGTCGAAGGCCTGGGTCGGGTAGTCGCGGAGGTCGGTGTCGGCATCCCCCTGTACGACCGAAAGGCCGCGGCCGACGCAGGCGTTGACGCCGGCCTGGCTGAGTTCGATGCCCCGCCCCGTGACGTCCCGGTTTCGGGTCAGGTGTTGGAGCAACTGGCCGTCGCCGCAACCCACGTCAAGAACCCGTGCGCCGGGCGCAATCATGTCGGCGATCAGACGGAGATCGACACGAAAGCCGGTCTGTTGCACCTCGATGCCGTGTGCCGGGGAGCGCGCCGCCCCGGTCACGGGCTTCCGATTCCCGCGCGCTCTGCGGCGGCGGACAGAAATCCGCCGAGCGTCATGTGCAGCTCTGGCTCGTCGAGCAGAAAAGCGTCGTGGCCCTTGTCGGTTTCAATTTCGACGAAACTGACGTCTGCGGCAACCGCGTTCAGCGCGTGGACGATCTCGCGCATTTCGTTGGTCGGAAACAGCCAGTCGCTGGAAAAGGAAACCAGGCAGAAGCGCACCGCTGTGCCCTTGAACGATTTCGCCAGTACGCCGCCGTGTTCGGCGGCCATGTCGAAGTAGTCCATCGCCCGCGTGATGTAGAGGTACGAGTTCGGGTCGAAGCGTTCAACAAATGTGATGCCCTGGTGGCGCAGATAGCTTTCGACCTGAAAGTCCGCATCAAAGCCGTAGGTGACTTCCTTGCGGTCCTGGAGCTTGCGACCGAATTTGCGGCGCAGCGCCGCTTCGGACAAATATGTGATGTGCGCAGCCATGCGCGCCACCGCGAGTCCGGCGCGCGGTGTCGTGCCGTGCAGATAGTACTGACCACCACGCCATTCCGGGTCGGCCATGATCGCCTGGCGCCCGACTTCGTGGAAAGCGATGTTCTGTGCGGAGTGGCGCGCGGCGGTGCCGACCGGCACCGCCGTGTAGACGCGATCGGGATACATCGACGCCCACTGCAAAACCTGCATTCCACCCATCGATCCGCCGATGACGCAGAACAGTTTTTCGATACCGAGATGATCGATCAGCATCGCCTGCGCCCGCACCATGTCGGCGATGGTGATTACCGGAAACGAAAGGCCGTAGGGATGGCCGGTATTCGGGTCCTTGCTCGCCGGTCCGACCGTTCCCATGCAGCCGCCGAGAACATTGGCGCAGACGATGAAGTAGCGGTCGGGATCGAGCGGACGTCCCGGACCGACGAGGATATGCCACCATCCCGGTTTGCCGGTCAGCGGATGTGTCGAGGCGACGAACTGGTCGCCGCTGAGCGCGTGGCAGACCAGTACCGTGTTGTTGCGCTCTGCGTTGAGGGTGCCGTAGGTCTGGTAGGCGACCGTGAACGGACCCAACTCGACGCCGCAGTCGAGTTTCAGCGGGCTTTCTTTGCCAAGGGTGACAGTGAAGCCCTCACGGTTGTGTTCGTGGGTCTCGATCGGCTGGTCCATGCTTGGGGCAGGCCCCGGTTCCGGTGGCGCCGCAGGCGAGAATAGCTATGTTCCGGCCTCCGGATTGTCAATGTCCCGGTTGGATTTTGCACCGGAACGACGCATTGAGTAGTGTTGCGCCGCTTGAGTTCCGGGAGGTGCGACACCTGCGGCCGGGCGGCGCCTCGCGAAAGCGGCTTTTGGTCTGGAACCATGAATGCATCGAATCCATGGCAGCCGGGCGGCCCCGTCCCGCGAGCCGGCGCGCTGGAGATCGCGCCGTATGTGCCTGGACAATCCCGCGCACCGCACGGCGGCCCGGTCATCAAGCTGTCGTCAAACGAATCGGCGATCGGGCCCAGCCCGGCCGCCGTCGCCGCCTATCGGCAGGCGGCGGAGTCGTTGCATCGGTATCCTGACGCCGCGTCGGCGGCATTGCGCAGCGCCCTGGCCGAAATGCACGGCATCGATGCCGGCGGAATTGTCTGTGGCGACGGGTCCGACGAACTGCTGCATTTGCTGGCGCTCGGATACGCCGGGCCGGGCGATGAAGTGCTGTACAGCCAATACGGATTTGTCGTCTATCCGATGGCCGCGCTTTCGGTCGGCGCGACGCCGCGCGCGGTGCCGGAGCGGAACTATACGGTGGATGTCGGGGCGATGGCCGCCGCCGTGACGGACGAAACGCGGATCGTGTTCATCGCCAATCCGAACTCGACCGGCACGTGCCTGGCCGCCGCCGAGATCGAACGGCTGCACGCGGCGCTGCCGGCGCGGGTGCTGCTGGTGCTGGACGCCGCCTATGCCGAGTTCGTCACCGACGACGCCTACGAACCCGGCATCGCCATGGTCCGCGACCATGCGAATGTGGTGATGACCCGGACGTTTTCGAAAGCATACGGGTTGGCCGGGCTGCGGCTGGGGTGGTGCTTTGCGCCGCCGGCCGTGGCCGATGTGTTGAACCGTTTGCGCGGGCCGTTCAACGTGACGGCCCCGGCGCAGGCCGCCGGTGTCGCCGCCCTGGCGGACATTGCGTTTCTGGATACCGTCCGCGCCCACAATTCCGAGTGGCGGTCGTGGTTGGCGGCGGAATTGAAGGGGTTGGGCCTTGCGGTCCTGCCGAGCAGCGCGAACTTTGTGATGACCCGGTTTGCCGCTGGGGCCGTGCAGGCGGCGGCGGCCCTCGCCCATCTGGCCGGTGACGGGATTCTGGTGCGCGGCATGGGGCCGTACGGATTGCACGACTGCCTGCGAATCACGGTCGGCGACGAGCGGAGCATGCGCGCGCTGGTGAAGTCGTTGGGCGAATTCCTGGAAGCCGCGGAATGACAGACACTGTGCATTTTCAACGGGTGGCGCTGATCGGCGCGGGCCTGATCGGCAGCTCGCTGGCGCGGGTGCTGCGGCGCGAGCAGCTGGCCGACCACATCGCCGTGTGCGCGCGCAGCGAGGAGACGCGCGCGAAGTCGCTGGAACTCGGGTTCGCGGATTCCGCCGACGCCGACCCGGCGGCGGCGGTGCGGGGGGCGGACCTGGTCGTGCTGTGCACGCCGCTGGGCGTCTATCGCACGATTGCCGAGGCGATTGCCCCGGCGTTGTCCGGCGACGCCATCGTTTCCGATGTCGGGTCGGTGAAGAATATGGTGGTGCGCGAACTGGCGCCGGCGTTGCCGGAGGGGACCCGCATCGTTCCGGCCCACCCGGTCGCCGGGACCGAGCATTCGGGGCCGGAAGCCGGGTTTGCGGAGCTGTTCGAAGGCCGCTGGTGCATCCTGACGCCGCCGCCGGGCGCGGACCCGGCGGCGGTGGAGACAGTCGCGGCGATGTGGCGCGCGGCCGGAAGCCGCATCGAGACGATGGATGCCGAACATCACGATCTGGTGCTGGCCGTGACCTCGCATCTGCCGCACCTGATCGCATTCAACATCGTCGGCACCGCCGCCGATCTGGAGGTCGTGACGGAATCGGAAGTTATCAAATACAGCGCCGGGGGGTTTCGCGACTTTACACGCATCGCCGCATCGGACCCGGTGATGTGGCGCGACGTGCTATTGGCAAACCGCGAGGCGGTGCTGGAAATGCTGGCGCGCTTCAACGAGGATCTGTCGCGACTGCAACGGGCGATTCGCTGGGGTGACGGCGAGACGTTGCAGCAACTGTTCACCCGCACGCGGCACATTCGCCGCGAAATCGTCGAGGCCGGGCAGGCCGACGACAGCTAGTCGGTCGGCAACAGTCGGGGCACCGTGCCGAGCACGGCGTCGCCGACACGCACGCGACCTTCCCGGATCGATACCGGCAGACCGATGCCGCCGCCCATCCGCCCCTGTTGGCGGATGAACGACATCATCGCGCGGATATTCGCCATGTCCTCGGCGGTGAAACGCCCCGCCGCCTGGAACGCGTCGATCGTGATCTCGTAACCGGTGATGATGCCGCTGAAGCCGCCGGTGGGTTTGAGGTCGTCGTCCAGGGCGAGGCTGCCGCCGCGGGTATCCATTTCCAGCGTGCCCCACGACACCCGGGACTCGCCGAGTACGAGCCGGCCATCGCGGTTGCGCCAATCGGGCAGGGCGGTTGCGAGATCAAGGTTGTCGATATCGCCGTCGAGACGCAATTCGGTCCGCAGCACGGAGATCGTGTCGCCGAGGGGACCGCGCCGGTGTTCCGGCAGCACCAGATTGGCAAGCGACAGCAGTATGCGCGAATCGTCCGGAAGCAGGCCCGGACCCGGCGCGACGTTCACGAACACCTCGGCCCGGTCGACAGTGAGGCGGCCGGACGCGCCCCGGTCGACGAACATGCCGCGAATGTCGAACTGCAAGAGCGGGTTGCCGTCGCCGTCGGCGCCGACATCGACCTGGAATCGCCGGGCCGCCATACGGTAGGTGCGGTCCTGTCCACCGACCGAAACTGTCAGCACGTGTTCAGCGGCGAGGCGCAACTCCAGGCGGTTGTCGGTTGCGGCGACGAGGACAGTGTCCGCGCGCCACACCCATGGCAGCTTTGCTGACGGGAGACCGATGTCGAGGCCGGTGATTTTCAGCTCGGCCGGACCCGGAAATCCCGAAACCGCGATGTCGCCGATTTCGACATCGTAGCCGGCGGTGCGGACGCCGTCCGCCCAGGCGGTGATGCGCGCCTTTGCTTCGGACGCACCCGAAAACCACAGCGCCGTGTACCCGCCCGCGCCGAGGACGGCGGCGGCCAGGACTCCCGCGAGCAGAATTGCGGCGCCGCGCACCGGCTATTCCCTGGATTGCCAGGGCAGCAGCGACCAGACCCGCCCCACCATCGTGCCGTCGATCAACGCGGCGCCGCCGCGAAACTCGACGGCGTATTCGAATACGGTGCGATCACGGTTTTGCGGCATGCCCATCACAAACAGAATCTCGTCGCGGCGGCGGGACGACATCCGGTTGGCCTGGAAAAACACCTCGACCGCGTCGGCGAATTGCGCGAATTGGCCGGACAACTGGGCTTCGGGCCGCATCTGGTGATCGATGCCCATGCGCCCGGTGATCGCCGATGCATGGATCGGGCCCCAATCGATCGCCCCATTGGTAATGCGCACCGTTCCATTCGATTCCGTCCAGCCGGACAGCGCCCTCCATGGGTCGCCGGACTGGACGCTGACGAGAAACTCGATTTCGCCTTCAAAAGATTCGATGCGGTTGCCGAGCGTTGGGTCTCCCGGCAATTGGGCGCCGCGGATCGATACGGAGCCGTGGGTGCCGCGCGGAATGGCCCCGTCGCCGTCGGGCAGGACGAAATTGGCCCGCACCGATTCGATGCTGACCGGAGCCTGATCCTCCGGCGCCAGGACGAAGCCGTCCCATTCGATATTCAGGGATGCGCCGCCGGTCGCCACTTGGGCGATTTCGATTGCCCAGCGCGCCGCGCCGAACCGAATTCGCTTGCGGATCTCGTCGTCGATGACCTCGATGGTTTGCACCCCCGATGGCCGGACGAACGCCGGCCCCTGGCCGAACAAGCCGCGCGTCACGCGGACCCGCGAGACAGACCAGGTCCAGGGCATGTAATGGTCGGCGCCTGCGAGTTCGACGCCGTCGAGGACGATGTCGACCGAGGCCGGGAACCCAGCGAACCGCTTGCGGTCAATGTTGACATCGTATCCCGACGCCAACATTCCCCCGACCCATTCGTCCACCGCTGCGGCCAATTCCTGGGCGGAAATCAGCCAGTACATCCACAGGCCGCCGGTCGCCAGAATCGCGAGGGCAGCGACGGCGATGCCGGAGATCAGAAACCGCCGCATCGCCGCGCGACTAGCCGCACCGGGAATACCCGCAACTGGTGCAGGTATCGCAGCCTTCCTGGCGAATCAGCGCGGGCATGCTGCATTTTGGACAACTGCGATGGGCGGCAATGGCGGGGAAATCTCCGGCTGACAGCGCCACTGCTTCCTCCGGCTCCGTGGTGTCGCCGTCGTCCGAGGGAAGGAAGCCGGTGCCGATCATGTGTTGCTCGATCGCCTCGCCGATCGCCGCCAGCAGAGACGGAACGTAGCGGCCGCCGACCCAATGGCCGCCGCGTGGATCGAATACCGCCTTCAGTTCCTCGACGACGAAACTGACATCGCCGCCGCGGCGGAACACCGCGGAAATCATTCGCGTCAGCGCGACGGTCCACGCGAAATGCTCCATGTTCTTGGAGTTGATGAACACCTCGAACGGCCTGAGGCGCCCGTCTTGCAGGATGTCGTTGATCGTGATGTAGATCGCGTGGTCGCTTTCCGGCCAGTGAATCTTGTAGGTCTTGCCGCGAAGTTCGCCGGGCCGGTCGAGGGGACGGGTCATGTAGACCACCGCGCCCGCGTCGAGGTCGGATTCGCCTTTGGCGATCGGCGTTACGCGTGTCGCGGTCCGATTCCGTGGCGCTTCGAGCGGCAGTTCCGGCTCGGCGCGGTCCGCCTTTGACGGTGCCGTCAGGACCGCGCCGGTGACGTCGTTCGGCCGGAACGTGGTGCAGCCCTTGCAGCCAGATTCATACGATTCCATGTAGGCATCGCGAAACGATTCGAACGAGATGTCGGCGGGCATATTGATCGTCTTCGACACCGCCGAATCGACGAACTGCTGGATCGCCGCCTGCATCTGGATGTGATCCGACGGCCCCAAAGACTGGGCGCTGACGAATTCGGACGGTAGGCGCGCGTCTTCGCCTCGCAACAGGCGGTATTGGCGCACCGCATAGTCGGTGACTTCTTCTTCGCGGCGGGTGCCGTCGGGCAACAGCACGCTCCGGGAATAGGTGAACGCGAACACCGGCTCCAGCCCCGACGAAACGTTGCCGGCGAGCAGAGAAATCGTGCCGGTCGGCGCGACCGAAGTGACGAGGGCGTTGCGGATGCCGTTGGCGGCGATCGCCGAACGAACGTCGTCGTCCATCGCCCGGAGGTTTTCCGCCGCCAGATACGGCTCCGCCCGGTACAGCGGAAACGCGCCTTTTTCCGCCGCCAGCTCGGCCGAAGCGAGGTAGGCGGCGCGGCGGATCGTGCGCATCCAGCCCGCCGCCATGTCGCGTCCCCGTTGGGAATCATAGCGTGCGCCGCATTGGATCAGCGCGTCGGCGAGGCCGGTGATGCCGAGGCCGATGCGCCGTTTGGCCATCGCCTCGTCGTGCTGTTGCGGAAGCGGGTAGCGGGAGACGCCGACCGCGTTGTCCAGCATGCGCACCGCCGTTGCCGAAAGCTGTTCCAGTTCGGCCGTGTCGATATAGGCGCCGTTTTCGAACGGGCGATGCACCAGGCGCGCGAGATTCACCGAGCCGAGCAGACACGCGCCATACGGAGGCAGCGGTTGTTCGCCGCACGGGTTCGTGGCCGAAATGGTTTCGCAATACTTCAGATTGTTGCGGGCGTTGATGCGGTCGATGAAAATGACCCCTGGCTCGGCGTAGGCATAGGACGCCCGCACGATCTTTTCCCACAGCTCGCGCGCCGGAACCGTGCGGAAGGATACGCCGCCGAACACCAACTCCCACGGCCCGTCGGCCTTGACCGCCGCAAGAAACGGGTCGGTGACCAGCACCGACAGGTTGAACATGCGGAGCCGCCCCGCTTCGTGTTTGGCGCGAACGAACGCTTCGATGTCGGGATGGTCGCAGCGCATCGTCGCCATCATCGCGCCGCGCCGGTGCCCCGCCGACATGATCGTGCGGCACATCGCGTCCCAGACATCCATGAACGACAGCGGCCCGGATGCGTCGGCGCCGACGCCCTTTACCGGCGCGCCGGTGGGACGCAGGGTCGAGAAGTCGTAGCCGATGCCGCCGCCCTGCTGCATCGTCAACGCCGCCTCTTTCAGCGCGTCGAAGATGCCGCCCATGTCGTCGGGAATGGTTCCCATCACGAAGCAGTTGGACAACGTGACGTCTCGCCCCGACCCGGCGCCGGCGAGGATTCGCCCGGCCGGCAGGAAGCGGAAGTCCGCCAGCGCGTCGGCGAATATCCGCTGCCAATGGTCGGCGTCGTCTTCCGGCGCGGCAAGCGCCGTCGCAACCCGCCGCCAGGTGTCTTCGATCGTCGCGTCGACCGGGCCGCCGTCCTTTTTCAGGCGGTATTTCAGGTCCCAGATCTTCTGGGAAAGGGGGGTCATCAAGGTCATCGTGCGATCAATCGGCCGTCATGGGTGCGGGTCGCGGGTTGTACCATGTTCCCGTTATGTCCACAAAAGCCCCTCTTGGTGCAGGTATATTCCGCTGCTCCGGGGACGCACCCTAGAGCATTTTTCGGAGCGCCCGCAGCACCGTGATCCGGGCCGCGACCGTGGCGACCAGCGCGGCGGCGACCGGCATCGCCGCGACGGCGATCCACGCCGCGGCGCCGATGGCAAGATCGGGCAGGAACGACCCCTGGAGCGGCGCCGCCGCCCACCCGACCGAAAGCAGTGTCAGCGCGCCCAGCAGCGCGCCGACCGCCCCGCCCCGCAGCGCCAGCCACATCGCGTGATTCTGGAACTGTCGGGCGATGTAGTTTTCGCGCGAACCGATCAGGTGCAACAACTCGATGACATCGTGGTGAATTGCCAGACCGGCGCGGGTGGCGAATACGATCGTTGATGCGGCCGCCAGGGCGATCAGGGTTACGACGACGATCGCCGCCACCGCGACGGCGCGGGCAAAGCTCGCCAGTTGCTGCCGCCACAGGCGGTGGTCGTCCATCCGTGCGCCGGGGACCAGGCCTTCGATCTGAGTCCGGAGCGCCGCGACATCGAGCAGGGTGCCGCGCTCCAGCCGCACGTCGATCAGCCGCGGCACCGGCAGATCGACGGCCAGCGCACCTTCGCCGAGCCATGGCGCCAGCAGGGCGGCGACAGCGTCCGGCGACAGTTCGTCGGCCGAGCGCACACCGGCGGTGCCGCGAAGGAGGTCGAGTACCGCCTGGACGTCATTGTCCCGCGATTGGCCCGCGTCGGGCAGAATCTCGATTGTCAGCGTGCCGTCGAGGCCACCGGCCCAGCGGTCCACGGCACGGCCGGTCACGACGCCCGCCGCCGCCGCCAGCGCCGCAAGATAGACCATCAACGCCACGATCCACGGCACGAAGCGCGCCGACCCGTCGCGGGCCAGCGGAATGTCTGTGCGCCGACGGAACACCGGCTACCAGTTCCGCGCTACGCGGCCGTCCTCGAGCCGGAGGACGTTGTGCGGAAACCGCGACAGGATGCGCTGGTCGTGGGTCGCCACCAGCACCGTCGTGCCGATCTTGTTCAACTCCTCGAACAGGCGAAGCACCCGCAGGCCCTGTTGCTCGTCGACGCTGCCCGTCGGTTCGTCGGCGAGCAGCAGGCTGGGACGACCGACCACCGCGCGGGCGATCGCGACGCGCTGTTTTTCACCGTCCGATAGCACCGGCGGTTTGGCCTCGAGATGGTTGCCGAGGCCGACCCACGCCAGCAACTCGCCGACATGGGCGCGCACGGTGTCTTCGGGCAGGCCGGCGATCCGCAGGCTGAGGGCGACGTTGTCGCGCACGCTCATGTGGTCGAGCAGCCGGAAGTCCTGAAGCACGACGCCGATCCGCCGCCGGAGTCCCGGCAGGGTGCGCCGCGAGGTTGTCGCGATGTCGTGGCCGAAAACGCGGACCGATCCCCGCGAGGCCCGCTGCGCCAGGTACATCAACCGCAACAGCGATGTCTTGCCCGCTCCCGACGGCCCGGTCAGGAAATGGTAGGAGCCGGGCTTCAGATGCAGGGAGACGCTCTGCAGTACCTCGGGTCCGCCGGCGTAGCGCATCGCGACATCCTCGAGGCGAACCACGGACTTCTCCCGGCGCGGAATTCCTGCTGGAACAACAAAGGTTTGCACAGCGGCGGGGCGGCGTCCAGCATCGTCGCCGCCTTGCCTCGCCCCCGGCGATGACCTATAAGGAATCTCGGCCTTGGGCGAACTTCGCAGCAATGATTCTTACCTGTCCGAATTGCGAGACCCGGTATTCGGTCGATCCGAATTCGCTGGCGCCCAACGGCAAGACGGTCCGCTGCACCAAGTGCGGCCATTCGTGGAC
>JAQBXG010000018.1 GCA_027625125.1 Pseudomonadota bacterium | reverse complement strand
CGCGCGCGGCAGGCTTCGCGGCGGCGCGATCAGCGCCCGGAACAGCGCTGCCGCCGGAACCTCCCGCGCCCGCGCCAGCGGCCACAGCGAAAATACCAGCGCGGTCAACAGTCCATACAGCGCCGCCATCGCCAGCGCGCCGGGATAGACTCCGTATTCCAGCGCCACCGGCAGATCGTCACCGATCAGCGGCGGCGCCGCCATCGGCGCAACCGCCCCGGCCAGAACACCGATCAGTATCCCGGCCGCGGCCAGCAGCCCGACCTGCCAAAAATAGATGCGAAACACCAGGTTGCCGTCTGCGCCCAGGCATTTCAGCGTCGCGATGGTTTCGTTGCGCGATGCGACATAGTTCCGCACCGCGTTGGCGATGCCGACGCCGCCCAGAACCAGTACGGTCAGTCCGACCAGCGCCAGAAACGCGCCGAAGCGGTCGATGAACCGCTGCACCGACGGCTGCCCGCCGGTATAGGCGCGCACCCGCCATGCCGCGTCGGGAAACGCCGCCTGAATGCCGTCGGCCCATTCCTCGGCGTCGACACCGGGGGCAAGCCGCATGCGGTACTCATGCCCGATCAGGCTGCCCAACACGACCAGCCCGGTCGCGTCCAGCGCCGCATTGGCGATCATCAGCCGCGGCCCCAACGAAAACGGACTCGCGGTGCGGTCCGGTTCCTCGTCGATGACGGCGCGCAACGCAAACACCTTGTCTCCCAGGCGTACCTCGTCGCCGACGGCGATCCCCAGCCGCGCCAGAAACTCCACCTCCGCCACCGCCCCGGCGACGCCGTCCACCTCCGCCAGCGCGTCCGCCAGCGCGCCGCCGCCGGCAAGCTTCATCTCGCCGTACAACGGATAGACGCCGTCGACCCCCTTCAACTCCACCAGCGCCGCATCGCCATCGGCCGTGCGCGCCATCGCGCGCAATTCGCGGTTGGCGCCGGTGGCCTCGGCATAGGTGCGAAAGTATTCGAGCTCTTCGGCGCTGGCCGGGCGCATATCCATGCGCACCTCGACATCGCCGCCCAACAATGCACGGGCGTTCGCGTCCATGCCGGCGGTCAGCGCCGCGGCCAGCGATCCGACGGCGGCGATGATGCCGACCCCCAGCGCCAGCACCGCGACGAACACGCGGAATCCGGCAAGGCCGCCGCGCAATTCGCGCAATGCCAGTGTCAGCGACAGCGGCATCGGATCATTCGCCGGGAGCGGCGCGGACTTCCCGCACCGGCGACGAAGGTCGCAGGCGCTCGCCTTCGATGCGCCCGTCTTCGATGCGCAAGTGGCGGTCGCACCGTGCGGCGATGCCTTCGTCGTGGGTGATCAGCAACAGCGTGCTGCCGACCCGCTGCTGGGTGTCAAACATCAGCGCGACAATCGCTGCGCCGGTGCGGCTGTCCAGGTTCCCGGTCGGCTCGTCGGCCAGCACCAGCGGCGGCTCGGCGGCAAAGGCGCGGGCCACCGCCACGCGCTGTTGCTCGCCGCCGGACAGTTGCGCCGGATAGTGGCCGACGCGCTCGCCCAGCCCCGCCGCCTCCAGCGCCGCGCGGGCGACCTCCAGCGCATCGCGGCGACCGGCCAGCTCCAGAGGAACGGCGACGTTCTCCAGCGCCGTCATCGTCGGGATCAAATGAAACGACTGAAACACGATGCCGATCGCGCGGCGGCGGAACAATGCCAGCGCGTCCTCGCTCAATCCATTCAGGTCTTGTCCGGCGACGACGACGGAGCCGGAGGTCGCGCGCTCCAGACCGGCGATCACCGACAACAGCGTCGATTTGCCCGAACCGGACGGCCCGGTGACGGCGACGGTCTGGCCGCGGGGAATGGCCAGATCGACGCCGCGCAGAATGTTGACCGCCCCGGCCGCGCTCTCCAGAGTAAGCGTGACACCGGCTAGGTCGACCAACGGAGCGTGCGGCGGCGTGGGACCAGACAAAATCGGGTTGGGGGTTGGGCGGCGCGACTGGCTCCACCGATATAGGGTCGCCCATGCGGCGGTCAACCGGTGCGCGGCCGCCACATTGCTCGCGCTGGCGGCGCTTGCGCTGTCGTCGCCGGCGGTGCGCGCGGCGCCAGTGATCATCGTCGCCCTCGGCGACAGCCTGACCGCCGGCACCGGCCTCGAAGACCCTGACCAGGCATTTCCGGCCCGGCTCCAGGCGGCGTTGACCGGCCTCGGCATCGACGCGGTGGTGCACAACGCCGGGGTCGGCGGCGAT
Organism: Pseudomonadota bacterium; assembly: GCA_027625125.1. Taxonomy (GTDB): domain Bacteria; phylum Pseudomonadota; class Alphaproteobacteria; order UBA2966; family CAIVPW01; genus JAQBXG01. The sequence goes on along the minus strand of JAQBXG010000018.1, from coordinate 12,804 downwards.
ACGTCGGCGGGCGGCCTGTCGCGCCTGGACTGGTCGCTGGTCGACGGGGCCGATCTCGTCATCGTCGAGTTGGGCGCCAATGACGCGCTGCGCGGCCTCGATCCGGCCGCGACCCACGCGAATCTGGACGAAATCGTGCGCACGTTGCGCGAACGCGGCATCGGCGTCCTGCTGGCCGGAATGCTGGCGCCGCCCAATCTCGGCCGCGAATACGGCGAGGAGTTCCGCGCCGTCTATCAGCGCATCGCCGCCGAACGCGATGTGACCTACTACCCGTTCTTCCTCGATGGCGTCGCGGCGGAGGAACAGTTCCTGCAGCGGGACGGCATGCATCCGAACCCCGACGGCGTCGGCGTCATCGTTGAACGCATCCTGCCGTCGGTGCAATCGGCCATCGCGGCCCTGCCCGAATAGGCCGAGCTGATGGACACGACCGAACTCGGGCGCACCGGCATTCGCATCAGTCGCGTGAGCCTCGGCACGATGACCTGGGGTGAACAGAACACCGAGGCCGAAGCCCACGCCCAGATGGATCGCGCGGTCGCGGCCGGAGTCACGTTCTTCGACACCGCCGAGATGTACCCGGTGCCGACCAGCGCCGCCCATGTCGGGCGCACCGAGCAATACATCGGCACCTGGTTCGCGGCCCGCAAATCGCGCGACCGCATCGTGCTGGCGACAAAGGTATCGGGGCCGTCGCGGATGGCGGTGGCGCGCGACGGCCGCGCGGCGCTCGACCCGGCCAACATTCGCCTTGCCATCGACGCCAGCCTGCGGCGGCTGCAAACCGACTACGTCGATCTGTACCAGGTCCATTGGCCGGCGCGCCGTACGAACTATTTCGGCCGCCTCGGCTACGAACACGATCCTGCCGACGATCCTGTGCCGGTCGCCGACACCCTGGGCGCGCTGGCCGAACTCGTCGCGGCGGGCAAGGCGCGCGCGATCGGCGTCTCCAACGAAACCCCGTGGGGCCTGCTCGAATACCTGCGCCAGGCGGCCCAGTCCGGCGCGCCCCGCATCGCGTCGATCCAGAATCCGTACTCCCTGTTGAACCGCAGCTTCGAAATCGGCCTGGCCGAAATCTCGCTGCGCGAGCGCATCAGCCTGCTCGCCTATTCGCCCCTCGCGTTCGGTGCACTGACCGGCAAATACCTCGGCGGCCGCTGGCCGCCCGGCGCACGCCTGACTCTGTTCCGGCAATTCGGCCGCTATTTCAATCCCCAGGCCGACGCGGCGACGGCGGCCTATGTGCGCCTCGCCCACGACAGCGGCCTCGATCCGGCGCACCTGGCGCTGGCGTTCGTCCATTCGCGCCCGTTCGTCACCGCGACGATTCTGGGCGCGACCAGCGTGGCGCAACTCGACTCCGACCTCGCCGGCGTCGACGCACCCCTTTCCGCCGATATCCGGGCCGAAATCGATGCAATTCACCGCGCCCACCCGAACCCGGCGCCCTGACCGGCGCGCCCCGGCCTGCCCGCCATTGAAAGGCGGCGGCCCTGGGCGCACACTTGCGCCCATGGGGATTCCGCGCGTTCTCGCCGCCGCATTCGTAGCCGCCGTCGTCGCCGCACCGGCGGCGGCGCAGCAGCGCGCCGCACCTGAATCCGTGGTTGCGACGCTGCGCGCTGCTCCGGTTCACGCCTGCGACACCTTCGCGGCAAATCCGCTCGATCCAGGGCGAGTGGTACCCGGCGTCCAGACGGCCCAGATCGACACCCGCCGTGCCATCGCCGCCTGCATCGAAGCCGTCGATCTGTTTCCGGCCGAGTTGCGGTTTCAGTTCCAGCTCGGCCGCGCCTATCGCCAGGCCGGGCAGTACGACGAAGCGTTTCGGTGGTACTCCGCCGCGGCCAACGGCGGCTATGCGGGGGCGCAAAACAGCCTGGGTGTGATGTATTCCCGCGGCGAAGGGGTCAGCCAGGATTGCGACGAAGCGGCGAAGTGGATGGGACGCGCGGCGGCCCAGGGCTATGCTGTCGCAATCAGCAATCTCCGCACGCTCCGCTGCGTCCGCGTCGTCTGAACGCGAACCCGGTCACGGAGTTGGCCTCGCGATGCACCTGTTCGCCGCCGTCGATCTGCCCGTTTCGATTCGCGAACGCCTGCTGCCGCTGTGTTCCGGCCTGCCGGGCGCGCGCTGGGTCACCGCCGACCAGATGCATCTGACCCTGCGGTTCTTCGGAACCCTGGACGGCGCCCTCGCTCGCGACATCGCCGACGCGCTGGCGGCGATTCGCGCGCCGGCCTTCCGGCTGCAACTGGAGCGCATCGGCCACTTCGGCACCGACCGGCGCGTGCGGGTGCTGTGGGCGGGTGTGCGGCCGGAACCATTGCTCGATCATCTGCAGGCAAAGGTCGAAACCGCGGCGCGGCGCAATGGCCTGCCGCTCGAATCGCGCCGGTTCCAACCGCACGTGACGCTGGCGCGGTTTCGCGGCCCCAGCCCCGATCTGTCCGGTTATCTCGCGAACTTCGAGCCGTTTCGCAGCGACGAATTCGACGTGCGCGAATTCGCGATGATGTCCAGCACCCCGCGCCCCGCCGGCGCAATCTACCGCATCGAAGAGCGCTACCCACTCGCCGAACCGGCCTAGCCGCCGAAGCGCGACAGCGTCGCGGCCACCGATCCGACATACGATCCGCCGAACAGCCGCGCATGCACCAACAGCGGATACAGGTTGTAGATGTCGCGCCGCATCTCGTCGAAGCCGGGCCGCAGCGGCCGGCGCTCGCCATAGCGGGCAAAAAACGGATCGCCGAACGTGCCGAACAGGGTTGAAAACGCCAGCTCGATTTCCGCGTCGGCATAATAAATCGCCGGATCGACGAACCCGGCGATGCGGCCCGAGGCGCACAGGACATTCCCCGCCCACATGTCGCCGTGAATTAACGACGGCGCCGGCGGCTCGTCGATGAATTCGTCGATTCGCGCGCAAAAATTTTCCAGCCGCGTCATCAACGCCGCCGGAATGCGCCCGGCGTCCAGCGCCTGGCGTCCCATCGCCATCAGCCGCTGGTCGCGAAAGAACGCGGCCCAGGTGGGCGACTGGGCATTGGGCTGGCGCAGTCCGCCGATCACCGTGTCCCGCTCCAGACCGAATTGCGGCGCGGTCACGGCATGCAGGTCCGCCAGCAAATCGGCGGCGTGCCTCTGGGCGCTCCGGTTGATGCCGCCCTGGGTCGGGATGAACTCCATCACCAGCAGGTCGTCGTCGGCATGCAACACGCGGGGTACCGGCAAGCGGCTGTGTTCACGCAAATAGTCCAGCATCCAGCCTTCCAGCGCCAGACCCGCGCCGCCCGTCTTCGCCACCACGTCGCCGCCGTCCGGCATCCGCAGCCGGAACACGTCGCCGACGCATCCGCCCGCCAACGGCTCCGCCGACCGCGGCGCCTGCCCCAGCGCCGCCTCGATGCGGTGTTCCAGCCCCGCCCGCATCATCCGGTGCGCTGACGGCGCAGCGATTCCAGCAACGCCTGCGCCCCGGTCTGGACGATATCCAGCACCCGCTCGAACCCGTCGCCGCCGCCGAAATACGGGTCCGGCACGTCCTGGATTCCCAACTCCGGCGCAAAGTCCAGAAACAGGCGCAGCTTGCCCTTCGCCCTGTCGCCGCCCAGGGTTTTCAGTTCGCGGTGGTTCTGCCGGTCCATCGCCAGCACATAATCGAAGCGGTCGAAGTCGGCCTTCGTCACCTGCCGCCCGACACAGGCCGACAGGTCGTATCCGCGCCGCGCCGCCGCCCGTTGTGACCGTTCGTCGGCCGGCTCGCCGATGTGATAGGCGTGGGTGCCGGCCGAATCGACCTCGAAGTCCGCGTCCAGCCCGGCATCGGCGATCACCTTGCGGAACACGCCCTCGGCGGTCGGCGAGCGGCAGATGTTGCCCATACAGACGAACAGGATGCGAACCGGCTGCGTCATTCGTCCGCCGCGTCGATGGCTTCCATGTCCTCGTCGGAAAACCCGAAGTGGTGGCCGATTTCGTGAATCAACACATGCCGCACCAACGGCCCCAACTCCTCGCCGGTTTCGCACCAGTAATCCAGCAGCGGCCGCCGATACAAAAAGATGCGGTCGATATCCTGCGGCGCGTCACCGATGCTTTTCTGGTCGAGGCTGACGCCGCGGTAGAGGCCCAGCAGCTCGAACGGTGATTCGGCCTCCATCTCGGCCAGCGTCTCGTCGTCGGGAAACTGCTCGACACGGATCGCCACCGCTTCGACGTGGGCGCGCAACACCTCGGGAATCGTGCCATAGGCTTCGGCGGCGATTTCCTCGATGTCCTCCAGGGTGGGGCTGGGCGTCAGCCGCCAGTCGGGCCGGTGGGGCATGGGCGCGGGATCGGGTTCGGCGGATGCGCGAACCTACCCCCGGCCACCTCTGCCGCCAAGCCTTGCCGCCGCCCGCGACCATGCCCAAATATGGGCCATGCGGCCCGAACGCGCCCTTACCCTCGCCCCCGCCCAGGATCGCGCGCCCAACGGGTTCTGGGCCAAGATCAAGGCGACGATGGGCCGCGTGCCGATGGTCGAAGACGTGCTGGCCGCCTGGTATTGCGCGATCGACGAGGCGACGCCGCCCCACGTCAAGGCAATCCTGTTCGGGGCGCTGGCCTATTTCGTCGCCCCGATCGATCTGGTCCCCGACATGATCGCCGGCCTCGGCTATACCGACGACGCGGCGGTGCTGGCCGCGGTCGTCGCCACGGTGCAAAAACACAAACGCCCGGAACACACCCAGAAAGCCCGCGACTGGCTCGGCACGCAGCCGCCGGTGGCCTGACATCCGGGTGCCGTCGACGCGCGCTTGCGGTATTCTGCCGCCATGACCCGCTACATGCCGCTGGACCTCCGCGCCCTTGCCGCTCTCGCGTTCCTTTGCGCCGCCGGACCGGCGGCGGCCCAGGACACGCGCCTCGGGTTGTTCGATGACTGGAACGCCTTCGAGTTCACCGAAGGCGGCAAAAAGGTCTGCTATATGTCGTCGACGCCGCTGGACATGGAGCCGAAGAACGTCAATCGCGGCGACGTCTATATCCAGGTCACCCACGACAACCGTGACGGCTCGCGCAACGTCGTCAGCATCATCGCCGGCTATACCTATACCGAAGGCAAGGCGGTGGTCGCGGCGGTCGGGCCGGACGAGTTCCGCATGTTCACCGCTGCCGACGCGGCCTGGAACCTGACGCCGGAAGACGACGCGGCCATGGTCGCGAAGATGATCGCCGGCTCGCGCCTGACGGTGCTGGGCGAATCCAGCCGCGGCACCCAGACCCGCGATATCTATTCGTTGCTCGGCTTCACCGCCGCCCACAAAGCGATCGACGAGGCGTGCGGCGCGTGACGCCCGCCCGCGCCCGTCTCGCCGGCCTCTCCCGGTCGGGGCTTGCCGATGCGCTGGCCGCGGCCGGCGTGCCGGTTGAGCGCCGCCGCATGCGGGCGACGCAACTGTTCCACTGGATTTATCATCGCGGGGCGCGCGACATCGATGCGATGACGACGATTTCGAAAGACCTGCGCGACGCCCTGGCCGCCGCCCACGAAGTCGGCCGCGACGAAGTGGCGCGCGAAGAACGCTCCGCCGACGGCACGATCAAATGGCTGGTGCGCCTCGCCGACGGCGCCGAGGTCGAAACCGTCTACATCCCCGAGGTCGATCGCGGCGCGCTCTGTGTATCGACCCAGGTCGGCTGCACGCTGAATTGCAGTTTCTGCCACACCGGCACCCAGCCGTGGGTGCGGAATCTGGAACCGGCGGAAATCGTCGGCCAGGTGCTGCTGGCCCGCGATGCGTTGGGCGAATGGCCGACGCCGGTCCACGGCCGCAAGATATCGAACATTGTCCTGATGGGCATGGGCGAGCCGTTGTACAACTACGACAATGTCGTCGCCGCGCTGCGCCTGATGATGGACGAAGAAGGCATCAGCATCTCGCGCCGCCGCATCACCGTGTCCACCGCCGGGGTGGTGCCGCAGATCGGCCCCCTCGGCGATGACACCGGCGCCGGCCTCGCGGTATCGCTGCATGCGGTGCGCGACGACGTGCGCGACGAGCTGGTGCCGCTCAATCGCAAATACCCGATCGCCGAATTGATCGCCGCCTGCCGCGCCTATCCCGGCGCCTCGAACGCGCGCCGCATCACGTTCGAATACGCGATGCTGCGGGGCGTCAACGACAGCCTGGCGGATGCAAAGGAACTGGCGCGGCTGATCGCCGGCATCCCGGCCAAGGTCAACCTGATCCCGTTCAACCCGTGGCCGGGGTCGGTATACGGCACCTCCGAAGACGCGACGATGGCGGCGTTTTCCGAATCGCTGAACCGCGCCGGGTATTCCGCGCCGATCCGCGTGCCCCGGGGCCGCGACATCCTCGCCGCCTGCGGCCAGTTGAAGTCCGACAGCCAGCGGGTCCGCGCCTCGGCCCGGGCCGAAGCGGCCGCCGCCGCGCCGGTCTAGACGCCGGTTGCTCCGGCCCTTCGGGCGGGTATAGTCGCGCCGCGCTTCGGGATTCCGCGCGAGAGTAATATGAAAAACACCGCCAAAGTATCCAAGGTCGTGCTCGCCTATTCCGGCGGGCTGGACACCTCGGTCATCCTCAAATGGCTACAGGAAACCTATGGCTGCGAAGTCGTGACGTTCACCGCCGACCTCGGCCAGGGCGCGGAGCTGGAACCGGTGCGGGCCAAGGCCGAACTCCTCGGCGTGCGCGAGGTGGTGATCGAAGACCTGCGCGAGGAATTCGTCCGCGACTATGTGTTCCCGATGTTCCGCGCCAACGCCCAGTACGAGGGCGAATATCTGCTGGGCACGTCGATCGCGCGGCCGCTGATCGCCAAGCGCCAGATCGAAATCGCCCGCGCCACCGGCGCCGACGCCGTCGCCCACGGCGCCACCGGCAAGGGCAATGACCAGGTGCGGTTCGAATTGGGCTACTACGCGCTGGAGCCGGGCATCCGGGTCATCGCGCCGTGGCGCGAATGGGACCTTGGCTCCCGCGAACAACTGCTGGCCTATGCCGAAAAGCACCAGATTCCGGTGCCCCGCGACAAGCGCGGCGAAGCGCCGTTTTCCCAGGACGCGAACCTGCTGCACACCTCCGCCGAGGGCAAGGTGCTCGAAGACCCGTGGCAACAAGCCCCTGAATATGTCTATTCGCGCACGGTCGCGCCCGAAGACGCGCCGGATACCCCGGCGTTTGTCGAAATCGCGTTCGAACAGGGCGACGCGGTGGCGGTCGACGGCGCGCCGCTGTCGCCTTCAGCTTTGCTCGCGCGCCTGAACGAACTCGGCCACGACCACGGCGTCGGGCGTCTTGATCTGGTCGAAAACCGTTTCGTCGGCATGAAGTCGCGCGGCATTTATGAAACCCCCGGCGGCGCCATCTTGCTTGCCGCCCATCGCGGCATCGAAAGCCTGACGCTGGATCGCGGCGCGGCGCATCTGAAAGACGCGCTGATGCCGCAATATGCCGAACTGATCTACAACGGCTTCTGGTTTTCGCGCGAACGCGAAATGCTCCAGGCCGCCATCGACCACAGCCAGACCGCGGTCTCGGGCACGGTGCGGATGAAACTGTACAAAGGCTCGGCCACCGTCGTCGGCCGCAAGTCGCCGAACAGCCTCTATGACCAGGAACTGGTGACCTTCGAAGAAGACGCGGTCTACGACCAGGCCGACGCCGAAGGCTTCATCAAGCTGAACGCGCTCCGCCTCCGCATCCTGAAACGCCGCGGCTAGTCCAGTTTGAATCTGCGCCGCAGCGCCAACAAAAACAGCGCCACCAGCGCCAGCCCCGCCACTGATTCTGCGGTGGCAAGCAACCGGAACAGCACGCCCCCATTCTCCAGCAAGTACTCGGTCCATACTACAATGCCGTTGCCGTCCAAATAACGAGGCGACCAGATGCCGAATGGCCGGGCAATCTGCTCGATCGCGAAGCTCAATCCGTCTCCCGGAACTGGTTTGCCAGCCAGATAGCTGAGCATTTCGTACAGGGATGCAAATCCGACGATGACCATTGCCAACGCGACCAATGGCCGCCCAAGGCTTTGGCCGTACTCGGTGGTCAGGTCGTATAGCGCTGAAAACCACCGCACCGGGTCCGTCCGTGCAAGCTGATGCCGCTGGCTCCGCTGCTGCAGAGCAAAGAACATCGCCTGTTCGTCGTGGGCGCGCAGCCCCTCCATCGCCTGTTTCAACACGCGGTACGCCGCTGGCGCGCCGGCGCTGTGGGTATCGCGAAACTCCGTGCCGCGAAAGCGAACGTCCGAATGGAATGTGCAGCCATGAAAGTTCGGCACTTCATCAAAGACTGCGAAAGAAAAGTCAGTGCTGCCGTCAAACTTGCGGTTTCCAAATTCCGACTCGCCGAAGACAGCAGACGAGAAGTCAATTGACGAAAAGGATGCACTTGTTTCACCAGGCTCGCGAGGACTCTTCGCTCCGAACAAAGCAAATTCGATTGCGGCACCGCGAAACCTGCCGCCCGCGCCAATAGAAGCCCCACTGAAATCCGCATTCAGGAATCTTGTTCGTTCGAAATGCAATCCGTTTCCAAATCTTGCGCGAACAAATGAAACAGAGATTCCGACTGTTTTGTCGAACAGCGCCTGTACTCCGAATCGCGCTTCTTCAAACGAGTCTTCTTCTCCAAACGAACAGCCTGTGAAATTGGCGAGTTTTAGGAATTGGGTGTTCTTGAATGAGACGGAGTCACCGAATCTGGCGTTGCTGAACGTTGCTCGTTCAGGAAACTTGGAACCACCAAAAGATACATGGTCCCCGACTTCAGCATTCAGAAGCGAGAATCTGTCTTTGAAATTGATGCCTTCTATCCGCGCGCCTTCGCCAATTATCGAGTTAGCCAAACAAACGCTCTTTGCTTCAACATGCGTAAGGACACCAGAAAGGTCGAAACCGCTCCGAAGCACAATGCCCGTCAAGTCGAGGGGGTACCCTTTGCCGTTCCACGCCTCGCACTGCCGTAACAGACCTCTTTCGATTTCGCCGTCAATTGTATTCGGCACGCCGCGCTTCGGAGGCAAGCGAAACCGGCACCACAAGCGACCGTCCTGTTCCACCAATGCAGATGGCGCGAACTGACACCCCGAATCAAGCAGATCAAACGGCCAGGGCCGCTCCAGACGAAACGCGCATTTGGCTTCCGCAACCATATGGGGACTCTAGACCCGGTCGCGGCACGGGTCACGGGTACTTTGCGTGCCGCCTAGGCCGCCGCCCCGGCGCTGCGGCGGGCCAGCAGCAACGTGTTCTGCAACAGGCACGCAATCGTCATCGGCCCGACGCCGCCCGGCACCGGCGTAATCGCGCCCGCCACCGCCACCGCCTCGGCGAACGCCACGTCGCCGACCAGCCGCCCCTTTTCGCCCGGTGTCTCTGGCGGCAACCGGTTGATGCCGACATCGATCACCGTCGCGCCGGGCTTGATCCAGTCGCCGCGGACGATCTCCGGCCGTCCCACCGCCGCCACCAGCACGTCGGCGCGCCGGGCGATGTCGGCCAGCCCGCGCGTCCGCGAATGGGCGATCGTCACCGTGCAATGCTCCCGCAACAACAATTGCGCCATCGGCTTGCCGACCGTGTTCGACCGCCCGATCACCACCGCCTCCAGACCGGCCAGTTCCGCCCGCGCCCGGCGAATCAGATGCATGCACCCCAGCGGCGTCGCCGGCACAACGCCGTCGCGCCCCATCGCCAGCCGCCCGGCGTTGACGACATGAAACCCGTCGGCGTCCTTGGCCGGGTCGATCGCGTCGATGACCCGCTCCGGGTCCACCTGCGGCGGCAACGGCAACTGCACCAGAAACCCGTGCACCTGCGGGTCGGCGTTCAGCGCCGCCACCTGCGCCAGCACGTCGGCCTCCGGCGCGTCGGCGGCCAGCACGATATCCCGCACATGAAATCCGGCCTCGCCCGCCGCCCTGGTCTTGCTCCGCACATACACCTGGCTCGCCGGGTCGTCGCCGACCAGCACCATCGCGATGCCGGGCACAATGCCGTGGCGCGCCTTCAGGCGCGCGGCCTCGGCGGCGATCTGAAGCCGCAGCGCCGCCGCCGCCGCCTTGCCGTCCAGAATCCGCGCCTCAGGCATCCGCACCCTCTCGCGCCCCCACCTTCCGTGCCGCATCCTGCGCCGCCGCCCAGGCTTCCAGCCGCGCCAGCAGCTCCGCGCCGTCGCCGCCGACCCGCACGGTCTTCAAGCGCGATGTCGTGCCCCGCGTCACCGCCAGCGACGAGGGCGGCACCCCCCATGCCTTCGCCAGCATCCGGCACAGCGCCGCGTTCGCCCGCCCGGCCTCGGGCCGCGCCGCCACCCGCACCTTCAACACCGGCTTGCCGTCCGGGCCGGATTCAATCGCGCCCAGCCCCGGGCGCGCCGCGCCGGGGGTCAGATGCACGCGAACGGCAACGCCGTCGGAATGTGCGGTGAACGGACCAGCGCCCACGCTAGTGGATCAAACCAAGCACTTGAAGCCGGCAATGCCAGCGGGCGTACGGAATCCCATCTTCAAGTGCCCGGAACATTTGATCCATCGCCAAACGAGCCCGCGGTGCGAAGGGCTGGATTCGTATCGCTAGAAGAACAGGTCGCGCAACAGCCGCCGCGCGAAGATGACCAGCAGGATGACGATCAGCGGCGAGATATCGACCCCGCCCAGATTGGGCATGAACCGCCGCACCGGCCCCAACACCGGCTCGGTCACCCGGTGCAGGAAATCGCCGATCAGAAAGACGAACCGGTTGCGGGTGTTGACGACCCCGAAGGCGACCAGCCAGCTCAGGATGGCGCCGCCGATCAGCGCCACCATGTACAGCCACAGGATCGTATCGATCAGCCAGTAAAGGGCATTCATCGGGGCATGCTCCGCCGGTCGGATGCGCTCTGTTGTAAAGCCGCCGGTGCGGGCGCACAACCCGCCGCTGGCGTTGACTTGCGGCCCCGGCGCTGCTCAAACTCTCCGCGCCTCGTGGGGCCGTAGCTCAGTTGGGAGAGCGCGACGTTCGCAATGTCGAGGTCAGGGGTTCGACTCCCCTCGGCTCCACCATTTCCCACCCCAAGTTCAGTGGGTCGGCCGGTTCGCCTTTGCGGTCACGTCCCGCATTCCGGCCACCAGCACATACAACAGATCGCGCAAAAACGGGTCGGCGTCGGCGATCTTTTGGGCAAGCATCTGCTCCGGCACGACGATGCAAACCGTGTCGCGCAGCGCCCGGGCGCTGGCGGTGCGCGGCTTGCGATCAATCGGCGAAATCTCGCCAAAGATTTCTCCGGCCCCGACGTAGCCGATCGTCCGCTCCCCCGCCTCGTCGACGCGGACGATCTCGACCAGCCCCGATTGCACGATAAAGGCCCGGTCGCCGGCCGATCCCTCGGTGAACACTTCCTCGTCGGCGGTGAACGACGCGATGTCCAGGCGCTCGCGCTCGCCGTTGCTCAAGGCCACCTTGCGGCTGGGAAGAATGGTGTTCATCGGGACGCTCCTTCAAACCGGTCCGGCAACGCCGTTGTTGCGTTGTCCAACAGATGGGCTGATTTTCCCGGCGGCCAAGACTGCATCGAATCCGTTTGTGAAGGGTGAACAGCGAAGTTCGCCTGGCTCATTCCGGGCCGTAGGACACACGCCAGATCACCTGGCCGACGTCGTCGGCGATCAACAGGCTGCCGTCGGCGGCCACCGCGACCCCGACCGGGCGGCCCCAGACCCGCGCCGGCGCGATATCGCCGACGCGAAAGCCGGTGACGAAGTTTTCGTATCCGCCCGCCGGCCGCCCGTCCGCGAACGGCACGAACACCACCTTGTATCCGGTCGGCACCGACGAGTTCCACGAGCCGTGCAGGGCGACAAACGCGCCGCCCCGATACCGTTCGGGAAACCCGTCGCGGTCATAAAACGCCAGCCCCAGCGGCGCCGAATGGGCCTCGAACATCACGTCCGGCGCCACGGTTGCGGCCACCAGGTCGGGCCTGCGGTCGCCCAGCCCGGGGGCGGCGTGCGGACCCACATAGGCATACGGCCAGCCAAAGAACTCGCCGTCCCGCACCCGCGTCAGATAGTCGGGCACCAGCCGGTCGCCGAAGTTGTCGCGCTCGTTGACCACCACGTACAGCTCGCCGGTGTCGGGATGAAACGCGATGCCGACCGGGTTCCGAAGCCCGGTGGCAAACGTCGCCTGTTGTTCGCCGTCGATCGAAAACCGCTGCACCGTCGCCCGCGGCGCCTCCTCGATCGAGTTGTTGCTGCGGCTTCCGACCGCGACGAAAAAGTTCTCGCCGTCCGGGGCGACGGCGATGTTGCGCGTCCAATGCCCGCGCCCGTCGCCCAGCGAATATGCGCCGCCGACCCGCTCGCCGGGGCCGTCGGGCGCGAACGCGCCTTCGCTGTATGGGTACCGGGTTACCTCGGTCGGCGTCGCGACATAGAAAAACCCGTCGTGAATCGCCATGCCGTGGGGCTGGAACAAATCGTTCAGAAACACGCCGCCTTCGTCGGCAACGCCGTCGCCGTCGCTGTCGCGCAGCACGACGATGCGCCCGGCCACTGGTTCGGCCAGAAACACGTCGCCGTTGTCGGCCACCAGCAACCAGCGTGCGTGGGCCAGTCCGTCCAGAAACACGTTGACCCGAAAACCCTCCGGAACGGAAAGGCCGGCGTCGGCGGGCCGCGCGATCGCCTGCGACGGCGCAGCGGCGGGGGTTTCTGCGCCGGGCAGCGGCAGATCCGCAAAGCGGATTTCGACCCGCTGCCCCGGCCGGTCCTCGGCCATTGCCCCGGCC
>JAQBXG010000017.1 GCA_027625125.1 Pseudomonadota bacterium | reverse complement strand
GATGCCGAACCGCTCGCCCAGCCGCGCCGCATCCTCGCGGCCGCGGCGCGCCCGCCGCCGCAATACCAGCGGCAGCCACGGCGATGCGGCGCGGCTCGCCAGCCGATAGGCCAACAGCGGCAATGCGCCGGATGTGTTGCTCACCGATGGTCCGCGCGGGGGCATGGGTTCCGCGACGGCCGACAGATCAGGGCCGCCAGATGCTGACCCCGGGCGGCGGCGCGATGTCGCGCCACTGGCGCTTGATGTCCGCCAGCAGGCCGCCGGCCGGCAGCATCGCCGCGAACGCGGCGGTGTCCAGATCGTCGAATTCGCGGTGGGCGACCGCACCGACGACGCAATCAAAAGCGCCGTGGGTCGCGGGCAAGAGTTCCAGGCCATAGTGCGCCCGCGCCTCGGCGGCATCGGCGTGGGGGTCGTACACCGATACCCCGTGGCCCAACGCCGCCAGCTCCCGCACCAGCGCCGCTGCGCCCGAGTTCCGCAAGTCCGGCACGTTTTCCTTGAACGTCAGCCCCAGGACCAGCACCCGGCCGGGACCAGCCATGCGGTCATCCACCCGCGCCGCCAGCCACGCGGCCATGCCGTCGTTTGTGCGGCGTCCCGCCAGCACCACATGCGGTTCGTAGCCGACCTGTTGCGCCCGTTCCGCCAGGTAGTACGGATCGACGCCGATGCAGTGTCCGCCGACCAGACCGGGGCGAAAGTTCAGAAAGTTCCATTTGGTCGCCGCGGCATCCAGAACGTCGTACACCGAAATGCCGAGCCGGTCGAAGATCTGCGTGACTTCGTTGACAAAGGCGATATTGATATCGCGTTGCGCGTTCTCGATCACCTTCGCCGCTTCGGCGGTGGCGATATCGCGGGCGACGAACACCTTTGTCACCTTGCCGTATACGTCGGCGAGCATCGCCGCGACGTCCGGCGTCTGCCCGGCCACCACCTTGACCAGATTCGCCAGCGTGTGTTCGGGGTCGCCCGGATTCATGCGCTCCGGGGAATACCCCAGAAAGAAATCGGTCCCGGCCGCCAGGCCCGATCGTTCGGCCAGGCGAACGCCGCAAATCTCCTCCGTGGCGCCGGGATAGACGGTGCTTTCGAACGCGACGACGGCGCCCGGCCGCAACAGCGGCGCGACCGAATCGCAGGCCGACAACAGCGGCGCGAAGTCCGGCTTGTTGCCGGGTCCGACCGGCGTCGGCACGGCGACCACAAACAGATCCGTGCCGACCATGACGGCGGGATCGGCCGAAAGCACCAGCGCCGTTCGCTCCAGATCGGCGGCGGCGACTTCGCCGGTTCGGTCCCGGCCCGCAGCCAATTCGGCGATGCGCCCCGGATCGATATCGAACCCGACCACGCGATAATGACGGGCCAGCGCCACGGCCAGCGGCAATCCGACATAGCCGAGGCCGATCACCGTGATTTGTCGGGGTGCGGCGAGATTCATGGGCGGGCGTGGTAGCGGTCGCCGATCCGGTTGTCAAACCGGCGCCGGCGCCGGAAAGAACCGGTCGGTGCGACCCAGAAGCCGATAGACGGCCAGCCCGACCCATTCGTGGGCGGCGCGGCTCAGCGCCACCAGCCGCGCCCCCGGCGCGAAGCCCAGCGACCACCCCCCCGGACCGCTGGAGGTAAACCCCGACGGCATCGGCACCACGTCCCAGCCGACCTTCTGAAAGCAGCCCATCGCCCGCGGCATATGCCAGGCCGACGTCACCAACAGCCACACCTCGTCCGGCCCCGGATCGACCAGTTGCCGCGCCAGCACCGCATTGTCCCAGGTATTGGTGGCGCGCGACTCGACCTCGACCCGCGACAGGTCGACGCCGATGATCCGCAGCAACTCCAGCGAATGTTCCGCCTCCGACCGTGCGCCGGGCGCGCCCCCGGCGTTGCCGGCGCCGGTGAACACCAGCCGCGCCGTCGGGTATCGCTGCGCCAGGTCGGCAAACCGCACAAACCGGTTGGCGCTGTGGTTGGCGACCGGAATGCCGCGTGCGTCCGACAGGCTCAGGTCGATGCTGCCCCCCAACAGGATGATGCCGGTCACCTGTTCCGGCAGCGCCGCAGGCGCGGGAAAGCGCTCTTCCAGCGTCACGGTCAGGAATCCGGCCAGCGGCGACGACGCCACCGCCAGCATCGCCAACGCACCCGCGGTCGTGATCCACCGCCCCGATCTGGCCCACCGCGTCCACAGCAGCGGCACCCCGGCCAGCAGCACGGCCGGAATCACCAGCGAAGGGTCCAGCAGGCCCCAGAACGTCGCCGACGCCCATGCGTACATGTCTCAGCCCTCGCGGCTTCGCTGCCGCCGCCGGGCAGCGCGTTGCCGCTCGCGCGAATGTACTCCATCATCGCCGCGGCGCGGACCAAAGGACGACTCCGGATGCACCTGCTGCGACGAATATGGGAGCTGCCGCCGCGCGAGGTCGCCCGCAGAATCCGCCGCCGCCTGTTTCCGGTCGCCGGCGCCGACCGCCAGCGCATTCTGGAATCGCCCAAACTGATGCGGGTCCAGCGCGCCTACGATTTTCTCAGCCGCTACGAGGCGATCCTGCACCGGGTCGCCGGCTGGACGCCGCTTCACTTCGAAGGCCGCGACGTCGTCGAGGTCGGCTGCTGGCCAATGCTCGGTTTCGGACCGCTGGCGATCTTCCGCGGCTGCCGCTCGTTCACCGCCGTCGATCCCGAGGTCGACCCGACGCTGTTCAACGACGCCGCGATCCGCGAACGATATCTGCTCGGAGTCTACAAAGACCTCTGCGCCATCTACGGGCCGCCGTTCGGCTTCGACGAATATCTGCGGCGGCTGTCGGCTGACGTCCGCCCGGTCGCCGCGACGATCACCGGCGCCGGACTTGCGGCGGACCAATTCGATATCGCCCTGTCCAATTCGGCCCTCGAACATCTGGATCCGCTGGCCGAATCGATCACCGAACTGTATCGATGGTGCCGGCCGGGTGCGCGCTTCCTGCATCTGATCGACTTCGGCAACCATCGGGGAACGCGCAATCCTTTCAGCGGCATATATTCCGCGGGGCGGGACGACTATGTTCGGCGGCACGGTCGCGGCATCAATCTGGCGCGCGCCCCCGAAGTGCTGGCGTTGTTCCGGGAAGCCGGATTCGATGCCGGACTTGCGCCGTACTATACATTCCCCGAGTACTATGAAGAAACGGTCGCGCCGGATTGGCGCGACCGCTTTGGCGACGACGATTTGTTTCTGAAGACCGCCATTTTGTACGGCCCGCAACCGGCACCCGAATGAACCCGGCGCCGTGTCGCTGTGGCGGCGCGTCACGGCAACGCAAGGCAGAGGCCTATGGCAGAGCAACCATCGCACAGCCGGGTGCTGGTATTTCTGCCGTCGTATGGCGACGAATCGGCGTTGCCGGAACTGGTCGCCGAGATCGTCCGCCTCGGTGACCGCTATCGGGCGCTGATCGTCGATGACGGATCGGCGACGCCGCTCGCGGCGCCGGCGGCCGCGCTGTCCGTGCGCCTGCCGGCCAATTTCGGCCTGGGCGTCTGCACCCATGTCGCATTCGATCATGCGCTCCGCCATGGCTACGGCATCGTCGTGCGCGCCGACGCCGACGGCCAGCACAGAATCGAGGACATTCCGCGCCTGGTTGCAGAAATCGACGCCGGTCGCGCCAACCTCGTCGTCGGCGTCCGCGCCAACCACGCCGGCGGCGCGCTGTCGAACTTGGCGCGCCGCGGTTTGAAGGCGTATTTCCGCGTCGTCGCGCGCATGATGACCGGCGGCCGCGCGCCCGATGATGTGAACAGTGGTTTCTTCGCGGTGGACGGGCACGCCATGGGAGTGTTGAACAGGAACGGGTTCGAGCGATTCCCCGAGCCGGAGATGTTCGTACTGGCGTGCCGCTCCGGCCTCGAGGTGGTGAGCATCGCCGTCCAGCAGCGCCGCCGCGCCGACGGCGTCAGCACCCTGGGGCCGGTGCCGGCGATGCAGATGTTTTTCCGGTTCAATGTATTCGCGCTCAATGAACTGCTGCGAAGGAGGCGGCCATGACCCATTTCCTGATCGTTCTGGCGCTCGCCGTCTTGCTGGTTACGCTGGTGCGCCTGCGCCTGATTCAGGTCGACCTGTTCTTTCCGTGGTTTGTCGCCGTCGTCGTCCTCGGCCTCGCCAGCAGCCAGCCCGCGTTCGTCAACTGGCTCGGGGCGAAACTCGGCATCCTGTATCCGCCGATCGCGGTGGTCTTTCTGGTGATATTCCTGTTGGTCGGCATCATTGTCACGCTGACGATCTCCGTCACGCGTCTGCGTGGGCGGCAGGCGGCGATGGCGCGCCGGATCGCGGCGCTGGAACTGGACTGGCAAGAGCGCACGCCAGACGCACCCGCAGACGGGCCATAGGCAAAAGGCGGTTCATGCCCCGGCTGCTGTTCGTCCTGAACGAAGCGTATTTCTTTCTGTCCCATCGATTGCCGGTGGCGGAGCGAGCGCGCGCCGAGGGATGGGAGGTGCATGTGGCCGCCCCGCCCGACCACGTGTGGGCGCCGCCGGGGTTCTCGGTCGCGGACCTGGAGGCGCAGGGCTTCATCTTTCACCCGATCCCGCTGTCGCGGCGCGGCACCAATCTCTTCGGCGAAGCCCGGACGTTCCTTGCCCTGTGGCGGTTGTTCGTCCGGCTTCGTCCCAATCTCGTACATCTGGTGACGATCAAACCGAATCTGTACGGCGGTTTGGCGGCGCGGCTTGCGCGCGTACCCTCGGTGGTGTTCGCGGTGACCGGGCTGGGCCAGGTTTTCGTCGCGCGCGGCGCGCGGGCGGCAATGCTCCGCGCCGTCGTGCGCGGCCTGTTGCGCATCGCCCTCGGCCACCCGAACCGGCGGGTGATCTTCCAGAACCACGACGACTTCCGCACCTGGGTCGACGCGGGCATCGTGCCGCCGGACGCGGCGATGGTGGTGCGCGGCTCCGGCGTCGATCTGGCGGCATATCGGGCCGGGCCGCCGCCGCCGGGGGCGCCGCTGGTCGTACTCGCCTCGCGGCTGATCTGGGAAAAGGGCGTCCAGGCGTTCGCCGACGCGGCGCGGCTGCTGCGGAGCGAAGGCGTCGAGGCCCGATTCGCGCTGGTCGGCGATACCCAGCCCAGCAATCCGCGGGCGGTGCCGGCGGCGATCCTCGATGCGTGGCAACGCGACGGCGTCGTCGAGTGGTGGGGGTATCGTGGCGACATGGCGGCCGTGCTGGCCGAAAGCAGCATCGTCTGCCTGCCGTCCACCTATGGCGAGGGCATCCCGAAAATCCTGCTGGAGGCGGCGGCGGCGGGCCGGCCGATCGTCACCAACGACATCGCCGGTTGCCGCGAGGCGGTCGAGGACGGCATCACCGGCTGGCTGGTGCCGCCCGGCGACGGGGCGGCGCTGGCGGCGCGGCTCCGCGACCTGATCGAAAATCCCGGTCGCGCGGCGGATTTCGGCGCGGCGGGCCGCGACCTGGCGGAGCGGGAATTCAGCGACGACGCCATTGCCGCCGCGACGGTCGAGGTGTACCGCATGCTGGCCAGCCGGTATAACCAACGCCGATCCCGGCCCGGCCAGTGAACAGGACATTTCCGTTGCAGGAACCGCACGACTCCAGCCCGCCCGCGACCGTCCCACCGCCGCCGGCCGACGTGATCGATCTCAGCTACCTGATTTCGATCCTGCTGAAGTGGTTCTGGGTGCCGGTGCTGACCGCGGCGTCGGGCCTGTATTTCGGCTACCAGGATCTCCGCTCGTTTAGCCCCGAATACGTCGCGACGATGATCGTGCTGCCGTCCGGGGGACCGACGGCGGGGGCCCAATCCGGCGGCGCGGTGCAATCGATCGTAAGCGAGCTGGGCCTGTTGCGCGGGTCGCAGGCCACGGCGATGCGACCGTTCGACCGGCTGACATTCTTCCTCGGCTCCGTCGCGCTGGCGGACCGGCTGCAGCAAGAGTACGGCATGCTCCAGATGCTGTACGGAGACAGCTGGGATGCCGAATCACGGGAATGGATACGACCGTCCGGCGAAGACTTCGAGCGCGACCAGCGCCGACGGGCGTTCTTTCGCCAGAACCTGTGGTCACCGCCCAACCTGCAAACCCTGGCCGACTTCGTCAAAGGTTCGATCCAGATCGAGGGCGTCGGCGAAGGGGGCGGCCAGATGCAGCGCCTGACGGTCCGCAACCAGGACCAGGATTTCGCCCTGTGGCTGCTGGACACAGTCTACTTCGCGGCCGACGACCTGATCCGCGAAATGGACCGGGCCGAGGTTTTGCAGCGCATGGCCTATGTCGAACAGCAGCTCGCCACCGTCGACAAGGTGCATATCCGCGACGGCCTGCGCGAACAGCTTGCGTCCGAACTCGGCCGACAGGTGGCGCTGGAAGTCGACCTGCCCTATACCGCGACGGTCATCGAAGCGGCGCGGGTCGGCAATTCCCGGACCGAGCCGAATGTTCGCCTGCTCTTCGGCATTCCGGTCGTCGTCGGCGGCGTGATCGGCTTTTCGCTGGTCGCCCTCGTCGCACTGTTCCGCAGGGAGAGACGTTCTGTCTGAGTGCGGCGCGCCCGGGCGCCGGCGGCGGACGAGCGCGGCCTGAGCGATGCGGCTCACCTGGGGCGCCTTTTACGTTTTCCTCTACATCTACCGTTGCGCGGCGTCGGTGTTCGCGCAGTTGGTTGTCACACGCCTGACGTTGATTGCCGATACGACCGGCTATCAGAACGTCGGCGCACAAAAGGCGTTCGGCCTCGCGACATCACTGGACCTCCGCGTCACCTGGTTGATGCGGGGCCTCGCCACCGACTTGACCGAAATCGTCGGCGGCATTTTCGGCACGGTGTTCGGCGGCAGTTTGATCATGATCAACATCGGGTTTCAGACCCTGGCGTTCGCCGGCATCGTCATGCTGCTGCAATCGGTCGATCCGCGGTTGCGGAAGTGGCTGGCGGCGCTTGTCATGCTGCCGTCGTTCACGATCTGGTCGTCGATCGCCGCCAAGGAGCCGATCGTCGTGCTGCTGGTATGCATCGTCCTGAAATACGTCGTCGACATCTACCGCAACCGTGACAGTTTCGGCCTGCGGCACGCAGCGACGCTGGTTCTGCTGTATGTCTACAAACCGCATTTTCTGCCGGCGATCATCTTTTTGATCGGCGTCTCGCGGGTCGCACGCCAATCGCGTATTCCCACCACCCTGGCGCTGGCGGCCGGATCGTTTTCGATGCTGGTGCTGTATCTGATGCGCGACGTCGTCGACCGGGTGGGCCTGTTGATCGGCATCTGGACCAACGAGCCGGGCGGCAGCAGCCGGCCCGGCGCGTTTATCGTCGAAAAATACGATATCTTCGTGAAGGCGCCGGAAGGCATGCTGCTCGCCTTCATGGGGCCGACATTGGCCGAGGCGTCGGGCAAGGTCCTGCATCTGGTGTCGTACATTGAAAGCGCGGCGATGCTTCTGGTGCTGCTCGCGTACTCTCTGACGCGGCTGCCGCGGGCGCCCGCCTACAGCTACCTGGTCAGCACGTTCACGCTGTTCTGGATCCTGTTCGCGGTCTACCCGCTGGGGGTCAACAATCCCGGCACGGCCGTCCGCTTCCGCACCGACTACATTCTGATCCTCTACTTCGCCGTCATCGTACTGCTCGATCGCCGGTTCTATCTCGACTGGCGCCAGGCCATCGCCCGCGGCCGCCAACTCCGCCCCAAACGGGTGCGGCTACCGCGTTTCGCTTTCGCCCGGGTCTGAGCAACCGGCACGGTTGCGGGTCGCCGCGCCGCGGGGCTACAACACTCCCTCGCCAGACCCGCCGGCCGGATGATGAACGACAACGCCGCCAGCCACGAAAGCTACCAGCGCGACGGGGTCAAGCGCGGCTCCAACCGCAGCTTCGGGTTCGTGTTCGCGGCGGCGCTTGCCGTCTTTGCCGGCATCGCGATTCTTCGCGACAGCGGCCTCTGGGCCTGGTGGCTGGCCGCCGCAACGGTGTTTCTCGTCGCCGCGATCGGGTTTCCCCGCGCCCTTGACCCTCTCAACCGGGCATGGCACAGGTTCGGCCTGCTGCTCGGCAAGGTGACCACGCCGATCGTGCTGGGCTTGTTGTTTTTCGCCACCGTCACGCCGACGGCGATCCTCTTCCGGTTGCTCGGCAAAGACCCGTTGCGCCTGAAGATGGATCCCGGCGCCGCCACGTACTGGATTGTCCGCGATCCGCCCGGCCCCGAACCGGGCACGATGCACCGCCAATTCTGAGGACAAGTGATGAGTTTTTTGAAGGAGCTCTGGCAGTTCTTGCGGGTGCGCCGGAAGTTCTGGCTGCTGCCGATCCTGGTGATGATGGTGATCTTCGGCGGCCTGGTGGTTCTCAGTCAGGGCTCAGCGGTCGCACCGTTCATCTACACGATCTTCTGATCGAGCATGCGGATATTGGGAATATCCGCGTTCTACCATGACAGCGCCGCGGCGCTGGTGGAGGACGGGCGGATCATCGCGGCGGCGCAGGAAGAGCGGTTCAGCCGCCGCAAGCATGACCCGCGCTTTCCGCGCCACGCCATCGAGTACTGCCTGGGCGCGGCGGGCGTCGGCCTGGCCGATGTCGACCATGTCGCGTTCTATGACAAGCCGTTCATCAAGTTCGAACGGCTGATCGAAACCTACGTTGCCTTCGCACCGCGGGGCTTTCGCTCGTTTTCAATGGCGATTCCCGTATGGCTCAAGGAAAAGCTGTTTCAAAGGACGCTGCTTCGCAACGAGCTGAAATCCCACGCCCCGGGCTTCGACTGGGACGAACGCCTGCTGTTCGCCGAACATCACCAGTCCCACGCCGCCAGCGCGTTCTTTCCGTCGCCGTTCGACGAGGCGGCGGTCCTGACGATGGATGGCGTCGGCGAATGGGCGACAACGTCGGCGGCGATCGGCCGCGGCACTTCGCTTGCGATGACAAAGGAAATCCACTTTCCCCATTCGCTGGGGCTGCTGTACTCGGCCTTCACCTACTACACCGGCTTCAAGGTCAATTCCGGCGAATACAAGGTGATGGGGCTCGCGCCGTATGGCCAACCCCGATTTCGCGACCGCATTCTCGAGCACCTGATCGACCTGAAAGGCGACGGGTCGTTCCGCCTCGATCTCAAGTACTTCGATTACTGCACCGGGCTGCGAATGACCAACGCCCGCTTCGACGACTTGTTCGAAGGTCCGCCGCGACGGCCCGAAGACCCGATCACCGCACGCGACATGGATCTGGCGGCGTCCATACAGGCCGTCACCGAAGAAGTCGTGCTGCGGCTGGTGCGCGGGCTGGCGACCGAGACGGGCCTGTCCAACCTGTGCCTCGCCGGCGGCGTCGCGTTGAACTGCGTCGCCAACGGCAAGGTGCTGCGGGACGGCGCTTTCGAGAACATCTGGGTGCAACCCGCTGCCGGGGACGCAGGCGGCGCGCTCGGCGCGGCGCTCGCCGCCTGGTATCAAACCGGCGAAGCGCTGCGCACCGCGGCGCACGGGCTGGACGCGATGCAGGGCAGCTATCTTGGGCCGGAATACGCCCAGGACGAAATCGAACAGCGGCTGCGCGACACCGGCGCGGTGTTCGAGGTTCTGGACGAGGACGACCTGCTGCGTGAAACGGCTGCGGCGCTGGAGGCGGGCAACGCCGTCGGCTGGTTCCAGGGGCGCATGGAATTCGGCCCACGGGCGCTCGGCGGCCGGTCGATCCTCGGCGATGCACGCTCGCCCGAAATGCAGCGGTCGCTGAACCTGAAAGTCAAATACCGCGAGAGCTTTCGGCCGTTCGCGCCGGCAGTGCTGGCCGAACACGCCGGCGAATGGTTCGACGTGGACCGCCCCAGCCCCTATATGCTGATCGTCGCGGATGTGGCCGCCCGCCACCGGCACGCCCCGTCGCCGGGCGCGTCAAAGAAATTCGGCATCGAACAATTGAACGAAACGCGCTCCGACATACCGGCCGTCACCCATGTCGACTATTCGGCCAGGGTCCAGACCGTGCATCGCGAAACCAACCCGCGCTTCCATGCGCTGTTGACGGCGTTCCACGAACGCACCGGCTGTCCGGTGCTGGTCAACACCAGCTTCAACGTGCGCGGTGAGCCGATCGTCTGCACCCCCGAAGACGCGTTCCGCTGCTTTATGGGCACCGAAATGGAAACGCTTGCCATCGGCAACTGCCTGCTGCGCAAGGCCGCACAGGACTCCGGGCTGCGACAGGATTACAAGCACGCGTTCGAGCTGGACTGATGGCGCGGTCGCCAGGCCGCGGATTGACCAACCTCGCCGCCAATGTCGCCCTCAGCGCGGCGGTGATCGCGGTCGGCGTCGTCGGGCTTGAATTCGCCTCGCGGTGGCTGCTTCCGGTCTCGCCGGGCACACAGATGCTGGACCAGAACGGCGACCGCATCGAAATCTTCGTCGGCAACGACCTGTTCCGTCCGGGGGTCCGCTTCCGACAGGTGTCGACCGAATTCGACGCGGTGACGAACATCAGTCCGCTCGGCTACCGCGAGCCATCGGCGCCGACACCGCCACAGGTCATCGTGCTGGGGGATTCGTTCGCGTTCGGCCAGGGCCTGGCCGACGGCGACACGTTTGCCGCCATCTTCTGCGCCGAAGCGGCGCTCGCCTGCGTCAACCTCGGGTTTCCCGGCACCGGCACCCTGCGGCAACTGCAACTCCTGCGGCGCGCGTTCGACCGCCACCCGGCGTGGCGTCCGGCCGAGGTCAAACTTTTCGTGCTGGCCATGTCGTCTTCGTTCATGGCCGGCAACGACTTCTTGGATGTGCTTGCCGAGACGGGCGTCGCGGGCGCCGGCGCTGCCTCGGCCCCGGCGGCGAGCGATCCACTGGCGTCGCGACCGGATCGCCCCGGCCCTGTCGCCTGGGCGGTCGAGCGGCGGCAGTGGTTGCTCGCGCACTCGAACCTGGTGCGCCTCGCCTACGCGCAATACGGGTCGGCGATCCGTTCGTGGTTTTCGCCCGCCATAGGCGCGGCGCAACTCGCCGACGGCATCGCCGCGATGTCCGGGGCGTTCGAAGGCCTCCGGGCGCTGGCGGCGGAACGGGGATTCGCGCTCACGGTCTACGTTCTGCACCCTGTCCAGGACCTGCTGCGCGGCACCTGGGCGGACACGGCGGCGGCGGTGCAAGCGGCGGCGGGTGACCTCCCGGTGGTCGATACCGCGGCCGCCCTGCGGGACGACCCGGCGGCGTATTATTTCGCCTACGACGGCCACCTGAACCCGGCCGGGGCGCGGCGGATCGCCGGGTTCCTGCTCGAAGAGTGGCGGGCGCAACACCCGGTCACGACGCCCTAGCGCCGACCCCGGCCTCGCCGGGCCCCTCTTCCAGCGCCGCGCGATACAGCGCCGCGGTCCGTTCGATCATCGCCGCCACCGAATAGCGGGCGGCCAGCCGGTCGCGGGCGGCGGCGGCGCGTTGTTGGCGCTCCGCCTCGGGCGCGGCCAGCGCCTTCTCCCAAGCCGCCGCCAGCGCAGTCGCATTGCGGGGCGGTACGATGCATGCGGGATCGTCCAGGACCTTCGCCGAATCGCCGACATCGGTCGCGACGGCAGGAAGGCCGCAGGCCACCGCCTCGCCGAGCGCATTCGGAAATCCCTCGCCGAACGCCGAGGTCAGCGTCGCCAGGTCCAGCGCGTTCCACGCCGCGGGCATGTCGGACACGGCCCCGGCCCAGGTGACGCGGTCCCCCAGGCGCAGCGATTCGGATTCGGTGCGAAGCGAGGCGGCATCGCCGCCGCCGACACAGACGAACCGCGCCTCGGGATGGCGGGCGGCAAACGCCTGTGCGGCGCGCAAAAACGTGCCGTGGTCCTTCATCGGGTCCAGCCGCGCGACGATGCCGATCAGCGGCCCCTGCGCCCCCCGCAGCCAGATGCCGCGCAACGACGCACCCAGGCGGCGGTCGGGCCGAAACCGCTCCACGTCGATGCCGTTCGCCACCACATGCAGGCGGCCTGCCGGCATCCCGGCGCGTACGGCCGTTTCGCGCCCGGCCTCGGAATTGACGACGATCGCGTCCGGAACCCGCGACAACAGGCGCTCGGCCCCGGTCACGGCGCGCCACGACCAGTCATAGGCGGCAAGGTCCATCTCCGACGCGCGCAGGCCCCAGAACAGTTTGCGCGGGCGCAGCAGCGGCCGCAGCACCGCCGCCAGCACGTTCGGCGGCCCCAGATAGCTGTGCAGGATATCGGGATTGCGGGCGCGCACCCCACGGACCAGCCGCACGAGCCAGCCGCCGGCATCCCACCGGCCGCGCTTGCCCGCCGAGACGACCGGGATTCCCGCTTGCGACAGCGGCGAAACCAGCGCGCCGCCGTCGTACAGCGTGTGTACCGATACCGAGAACGCCCCGCCTTCGTGCAGCCGCCGGGCCAGGGTCGCAAGCTGCACCTCCGCGCCCCCAACGTCCAGCGAGCGGGCAAGAAAGGCGACGTG
The DNA here is from genome assembly GCA_027625125.1 of Pseudomonadota bacterium. Taxonomy (GTDB): domain Bacteria; phylum Pseudomonadota; class Alphaproteobacteria; order UBA2966; family CAIVPW01; genus JAQBXG01. The sequence goes on along the minus strand of JAQBXG010000017.1, from coordinate 2,591 downwards.
GGGGGTCAAGGCGCTCGCGCGCCGCGCGCCCTGCTACAGAATCGTGCGAAAATACGCAATCGTCCGCTCGAGGCCCTCCTCCAGGGCCACCGCCGGCCGCCAGTCGAGCGTCTTTTTCGCCAGCGTGATGTCCGGCAACCGTTGCACCGGGTCGTCCTTGGGCAACGGCGCATGCACCAGTTTCGAGCGCGACCCGGTCAACCGCAACACCACCTCGGCCAGCTCCAGCATCGTGTTTTCGGTCGGGTTGCCCAGATTGACCGGACCGGTGAACTCGTCCGGCGTCGCCATCAGCCGCACAAAGGCATCGATCATGTCGTCGACATAGCAGAACGACCGCGTCTGCTGGCCGTCGCCATAGATCGTGATCGGCACGCCGGTCAGCGCCTGAACGATGAAGTTCGAGACAACGCGGCCATCGTTCGGGTGCATGCGCGGACCATAGGTATTGAAGATCCGCGCCACCTTGATCCGCAGCCCGTGGCGGCGGTGATAATCAAAGAACAGCGTCTCCGCACAACGCTTGCCTTCGTCGTAACACGCACGCGGCCCGATCGGATTGACGTTGCCGTGGTACGACTCCGGCTGCGGATGCACGTCGGGGTCGCCATACACTTCGCTGGTCGATGCCTGAAACGCCCGCACCTTCAATCGCTTCGCCAGCCCCAGCACATTGATCGCGCCGTGGACGCTGGTCTTCGTCGTCTGCACGGGATCGAACTGGTAATGCACCGGCGAAGCGGGACAGGCCAGATTATAGATTTCGTCCGCCTCGACATACATCGGGAACGTCACGTCGTGGCGCATCGCCTCGAACTGCGGGTTCGCCAACAGGTGGTCGATGTTTTCGCGGGTGCCGGTGAAGTAGTTGTCGATGCACAACACCCCCTGCCCGTCCGCCAGCAGCCGCTCGCACAGGTGCGATCCAAGAAACCCGGCGCCGCCGGTTACAGCCGTAATTGTGCGTGGCACGCGTAGTCCCCCGTCAGTTCAAGCAGCCGCTTTCAGCGTACGATCGGCCTGTTCCGGCACAGCCACCCCGATGCAAAATGGCGAAACGCGAAGAAGGCGTTTCGCTTCAACGCAATTCATGGAACACGACGGCCCCACGGCGCCGGAATCCGGATATCAATGATCGGCCGCCCGCCAACCAACGGAACCGGCAGGCCGGCAAAAACTCCGGCGACCTTGCCAAGACTCCCGATGTTGCGGTCGAATTTCTCCAACACATGGGCAATCAGCACGACATTCTTTCCAGTCATACCTCAATGAACGATCAGACGCGGCACCGGTACAACAAAATGCCCGCCGCCTTCAAGAAACGCTGCGTTCGATCGCATGATCGGCTCGGCAAAGTTCCAGGCAAAGATCACCAGATAGTCCGGCTTCCGCGCCGCAATCTCGTCGCCGGCGACGACCGGGATATGCAGCCCGGGCGTGAACATGCCCTGTTTCCACGGGCTTTCATCGACGATGAACGCGATCGTGTCGGCGTCCAGGCCGAACTGGTGCATCAGCGTCGTCGCCTTGGCCGGGGCGCCGTATCCGGCCACGGTCTTGCCCTGGCCGCGCACGTCGTCCAGAAACCCTCGCACTTCATTGCCCAGGGCATCGATCGCCTCGGCATAGGCGACCAGCGTCTCCGCCCGATCCAGGCCCAGCGCCTGCTCCCGCGCAACAAACGCCGCCACCGCCGGGCTTGCCGTATGGGGCCCGCCGGCGTTGGCCGCATAGCCGCGCAGACTGCCGCCATGGGTGCCGACATGCTCCACGTGCACCAGTTCCATCCCGTGCGCGCGAAAGAACGGAATCAGCGGCGCGACCGAATGGTAGTCCAGATGTTCGTGATAAATCGTGTCGAACAGCGTGTGTTCGATCACGTCCGCCAGGTACGATACCTCGAACACCAGCACGCCGTTTGGCGACAGCAACCCCGCAACGGCGTCGATCGTGTCGCCCAGCGCATCGATATGGGCCATGACATTGTTCGCGGCGATGCATTTCGCCGCGCCGAACCGGCTCCGCACCTCGTCCGCGGCTGCGGCATCAAAGAATCGCGGCCAGGTTTCGATTCCGGCGGCATTGGCGGCCTCGGCGATTTTTCGCGCCGGATCGATCCCCAGCACCTTCATGCCATGACGCTGAAACGCGCGCAGCAACGTGCCGTCGTTCGATCCGATCTCCACGACCAGATCCCCGGGCGCCAGACCGACACGGTCCACCACCGCCGCCGCGTAGACGTCAAAGTGGCGCACAAATGCGGGCGACGTACCGGACACATAGACATACCCGGAAAACAGGTGGGCCGCGTCGACGACGTGCATCAACTGGACATGGCAACAGTCGCGGCAGTACCCGATTTCCAGCGGATATTTCGGCTGTGGCGCGGCCAGATCCGCCGCGCCGACAAAGGCATTGGCCGGCGGCGACGGCGCAAGCTCCAGCACCGTCGCCATGCGCCCGGATCCGCACAACCGGCAGGTATCCCGGCGGCGGCAGATTTCCTCCGACGCCATCGCTCAGGGAACGGGCGCCAGCGGCACGTCGACCAGCGGCCGAACCGCTCCCCGCTTGTCGGCGAACGGACATTC